>NC_007490.2 GCF_000012905.2 Cereibacter sphaeroides 2.4.1
ATGGCCGATCCGAGCGCTCAGAAGGCCGAAAACTACCGTGGCACGTCGTGCCACGCGCGTGGCACACTGTGCCACGGCCCCGAAAAACAACGTAAATACAGCGCGTTGGGAGCCGGGGGCAAATTACGCCCCCTTTTAAGACGAAAAGCCTTTATTTATAAAGGCTTGAAGGCAATGGGCAGCTTGCTGCGTCAGGTGTGTCCTCTTCAGGCCGGAGAGGCAGCCGTAAGGCTGCCGAACCGAGGCCTCCTCGCTCTCGCCGTCGCAGGCGGATGCCTGCTCCTCGACCCCTGCCCCGTATCGGCCGAGGCTTGGAAAGCCTCGGCCGATACCACCTGGGCGAGCGGGTCCTCCTTCAGTCCGCCCGCGGATCGCCGCCAGCCTGGCCCCGGTTCATCCTTCCTCGAGGCGCAGGCCAGCTCATCCTTCGCGCTTGTGCCGAGGGCCCCCCGCCAGAAGAAAAGCCGGGCCTTCGTCATGCCGACCGACCGCGACGAGTTCGTGCGGATCCGTGCGCTGGTTCATCACGCCGAAAGCGGCGCGGCCGGCTATGACGATTACCACCGAAGCGCACCCGTGCCCCCGCCCCGCGCACCCTCGACTATGACGCTCGACCAGATCCGGCAATGGATCGCCGCTACGCCGGGGCAGCAACATGCCATCGGCCGCTATCAGATCATCCCTTCCACCTTGGAGAGCCTGGCCTCGCGCGCAACCCTCCCGGGCTCCACGCTTTTCAGCGCTCCGATTCAGGACAGCATGGCCAGCATCCTCATTCTCGACGCTGGCTATGCGGAGCTGAAAAATGGCGCGATCACGCTCGACAGGTTCATGGACAACCTCGCCCGGATCTGGGCTGGCTTCCCCATGGCGAGCGGGAAGTCCGCCTATGAGGGCGTGGCCGGCAACAGAGCCACGATCAGCCGCAAATTCTACGCAGCGCAGATGGCCGAAATTTTCCCCACAGAGGCCCGCAGAGACCTTCGGGCTACGGAGGTGGCGGCAAAATAGCGTGAGGGCCTCAGACGGGGCTCTCCGTCAGCCTGCGAGTGGGTTACGCGCCGATCAATCGACCTTGCCGCCACGGCAGATCGAGATGAAGGCCACGGCGATGCGGTCAATCGGGCATAACCGGTAACCCGGCAGGCCGCCAACCCGGCAGACCCGGCAGCACGGGCAACCAGCCATCCGCAAGCCCGGCAACACCGGCAACCCGGCAGGCCGACCAACCCGGCAGACCCGGCAGCACGGGCAACCCGCCATCGGCAAGCCCGGCAACACCGGCAACCCGGCAACCCGGCAAGCCGTCCAAACCGGCAGACCCGGCAGCACGGGCAACCCGCCATCGGCAAGCCCGGCAACACCGGCAACCCGGCAGGCCGACCAACCCGGCAGACCCGGCAGCACGGGCAACCAGCCATCCGCAAGCCCGGCAACACCGGCAACCCGGCAGGCCGTCCAAACCGGCAGACCCGGCAGCACGGGCAATCCGCCATCGGCAAGCCCGGCAACACCGGCAACCCGGCAGGCCGTCCAAACCGGCAGACCCGGCAACACGGGCAACCAGCCATCGGCAAGCCCGGCAACACCGGCAACCCGGCAGGCCGTCCAAACCGGCAGACCCGGCAACACGGGCAACCAGCCATCGGCAAGCCCGGCAACACCGGCAACCCGGCAGGCCGTCCAAACCGGCAGACCCGGCAGCACGGGCAATCCGCCATCGGCAAGCCCGGCAACACCGGCAACCCGGCAGGCCGTCCAAACCGGCAGACCCGGCAACACGGGCAACCAGCCATCGGCAAGCCCGGCAACACCGGCAACCCGGCAGGCCGTCCAAACCGGCAGACCCGGCAACACGGGCAACCAGCCATCGGCAAGCCCGGCAACACCGGAATCCCGGGCATCCGTGTGCCCGCCGGTTGCGCGACGAAGGCAAGCGCTACGTCATGAAATGGAGAAACTTCCTTACCGGCATTTTTGAGCGCACATCGGGTCTTGGTCGGGGCACGCTTGCTCTGGGCGTCCCACGTTTGTCTCTAGGGCGCATCGGGTGAGCCGTGAGACACCGCAGGTGCCTCACGGCTTGCCCCTCGGCGAGAGCGGGGGGGGAGGGGTCAAGGGGCCGCGCGGAGCCGCCCGGAGCCACGCGCAGCAAAGCGAGCATGGCGAGGACGGCGAGCACGGCGGGCGCTTGCGCCCCTTGCCCTTGACCCCGATGGGGGCGGAGCCCCCCTGACGGCGCGCGTCTGCGCGCCATGCTCCTCACCACGGCGAAGCCACGCCGGCCGCCCGCAGATCTCGGCCGCGATCCCGAAGGGGTGACGGCGCGGCAGGTGCCGACGTGCCGGGAGGGCCGAAGGCCCCTAGGCTCGTCGGTGCCTGACGCGGCGGCGCGCCGGAGGGCAGGGCTCGAGCCCACGCTGGCCGCCCGCAGGTCTGCCCACGATCCCGGAGGGGTGACGGCGCGGCAGGTGCCGACGTGCCGGGAGGGCCGAAGGCCCCTAGGCTCGTCGGTGCCTGACGCGGCGGCGCGCCGGAGGGCAGGGCTCGCGCCACGCCGGCCGCCCGCAGGTCTGCCCGCGATCCCGGAGGGGTGACGGCGCGGCAGGTGCCGACGTGCCGGGAGGGCCGAAGGCCCCTAGGCTCGTCGGTGCCTGACGCAGCGGCGCGCCGGACGGCAGGGCTCGCGCCACGCCGGCCGCCCGCAGGTCTGCCCGCGATCCCGGAGGGGTGACGGCGCGGCAGGTGCCGACGTGCCGGGAGGGCCGAAGGCCCCTAGGCTCGTCGGTGCCTGACGCGGCGGCGCGCCGGAGGGCAGGGCTCGAGCCCACGCTGGCCGCCCGCAGGTCTGCCCACGATCCCGGAGGGGTGACGGCGCGGCAGGTGCCGACGTGCCGGGAGGGCCGAAGGCCCCTAGGCTCGTCGGTGCCTGACGCGGCGGCGCGCCGGAGGGCAGGGCTCGCGCCACGCCGGCCGCCCGCAGGTCTGCCCGCGATCCCGGAGGGGTGACGGCGCGGCAGGTGCCGACTAGAGAAAGAGACCATCCGCTTGTCAACACGGGCAAACCGGCAACACTGCCAACCCGGCATATCCGTCAACCCGGCGAGTCGGTTGACCCGGCAGAAAAGAATCCGACATAGTAGTGAAAACGACTGTGAGGGAACGATGAAGGTTATAGCTGCTTACAGCCACAAAGGTGGAACGGGGAAAACGACGACGCTCATGATGCTGGCAAACGCGATTGAAGCGCGCGGACAGACCGCGCTTCTCGTTGATTGCGATCCGCAGCAGAACTTCGCGATGTATCGGCGAAACTCTCAAGGCGAAGGGTTCGACTACTGGTCGGACAGAATGGACGTGATCTACCTCGACTTCGAGGGCACCACCGTTCGGCAGCTAGAAGAAGCACTCCTAGCCGCGGACGAGAGTGGGAAGTATGACTATGCGCTGCTGAACCTTGCAGGCGCCGATCACCCCTTCAACCGCCTGGCTCTGCGCTATGCCGAACTGACGCTGGTTCCATTCAAGCCTGCGGCGACGGAGCTCGCTGAACTCACGCCAGCCTTGAACGTGCTGAAGGAGCTCGAGCAAGAAAGCGAGGTCGGACAGGTCCGCGTTCTTTTCACCATGATGCGCTCGAAGCTGTCGGCGGCCCAGGTGCTCTACAAGGAAGCGGCCGAGCAACAATATCCGGTGATGCAGACGCACATCAAAGAGACGGCGCTGTTTGCCGATCTGGTCATGCGCGGCCTGCTGGCGCGGACAATCGAAGGCGAGGAGCCCCATGCGCAGGGTCTCAGGAAGACGGAGATCGGACGCATGAAGGAAGCGCTGGCGGACTGCATGGGACTGCTGGAAGAGGTCAACGGCATCATCGGGAGCGAGCAATGAAGAATAAGGGGTTCCTCGGGGGTGCACGCCGGCTCCCGGCCGCAGATCATAAGGGAGACGGTCGCCCCACTGCGCTCATCGGCACGATCTTCGCTGGAGAATCCGCCAGCCCCCAAGAGCCGCAGGAGGTTGCTCGGCAGAATGCCGACGTGCCGGCCGCACCTGACGTCAGCGCGGAGCGCTTCGGTCCGCGCGAAAGTCTATCGCCTCAGGCTCCGCGGCGCGGCCGCCCACCAAAGCAGGCCGAAGCAAAGTCAGACGAGAAGCGCTTCTACTTCAGTTTGTTGGTCGAGCGTGCCAGTGTCGATCGAGTGGAGACTCTGCTGGTCAACCATCCTGGGGTCAACCGCAGCCTCATCATGCGGCGTGCTGCAATGGACATGCGGGCGAAGCTGCTGGCGGATGGTATGAAAAAGGTGCCTCGATACACGCCTAAGGATCCTGTGCGAGTGAGCCTCGAACTGCGGCTTCCGCTGGCGTTCGCCAACAAGATCAAGGATCGTGATGATCCTCTTGACCTTGAGCCGATCACTACGGTGCTAGGTCGCCACGTTGCTCGCTACTACGCCCAGATGCTCGATAGCATCGGACAGCGTGACGAGACTGCCCCTCGCTCTGAATGACCGTCCAAGGCCGGGGCACAAGCCCCGGCCGAATAAGACGAGGCGACGGCTCTTTGCCCGGCATCAATCGGTGCCTTCACTGATGGACCGGGCTGATCCGTCCGCGGTTGGCGCTTCCCGCGGCCGCAATCCTTTCCGCATGATCCTCGCGCCCTGCTGGAGCGTCATTTCCTCGTCACGCCACGCATTCAGTGCAGCCTCGAAAGCAGCCAGCGCCACACTGAAGTGGGCCGCACCTGCCACCTCCTCAATCATGGTGCCGGTCGTGGACCATCTGATAACGCGGTAGGGGTATTCAAACAGCTTCGGTCTCATGCTTCACCCTCGGCATCCTTAGGCCGCCTCCCTATCGGAACACAATGGGAACATGCAACCGTCTCGGGGCGCTGTGGTTTCCACTCCGGCGCGCCGTTTTCGATTTTCGGTATCAAGCGGTAGCGTATGCGCAGCACCACCAGAGGAGAACGGAATGGACGTGCGGACTGAAGATTATGAGGATCTGTGCCGCGCTTGGGCTGCGTTGGGCGACGCCCCGCAGGAACTGGCGGAGATCGTTGGGGAGCGCCGCGGTGCAGAAGAGGGCGTCCGCCTGGACGATCTTTTCGCCGCCGTAGCGCGGCTTTGCGATACGGCCGAGGAGCCGAGCCCGGAACTGACCCCGAGCTGACGTTAGATGGAGGGGAGCCGATGCGGCTCCCACTCCTTCTTCATTTCAGAGGATCGGAACGGCGGTGATCGTGGCGATGCTCCACGGTATCAGCCCCCGAAAAAGGATTTCAATGCACTCGCCCTGATTGGTGAGGGCACGCAGGCCCACGATCTCCCGGTATTTTCCGTCCTCGTCTTCCCACTCGGCCCATACGTCATGCGTTTTGCGGCCGCTCTTCGTCAGTGGTGACACCATTACGCGCTCCTATCGGTGTGCGGCGGTGGGGTCTTTGCCCTCATCCGCCAGTGGGGCGCGGCCTCTCCGATCTGACCTCTGGAAAGCACCGCGTGCTTTCCGGAGGACAGAGCGGGGAGGGCGAAGCCCTGCCTGCGGCCACGGGGCCGGATGAGACAGGGGCCGGTGACGGGGAAAATTGGGGGGCACCCGCGCGGGCTCGCCCGCGTGGGGGAGCCGATTTTCTCCGGCGCCGGTGACGCGCCCCAGGCGCGGCATCACAACCCCTGTTCAGCCGGAACCGGGGATGTCAGGCGGATCCAGCACCTGCAAAAAGTGTCGCGCCGCTCCCGCGGCGCGTCCGTGCCAACTCGATCCGCGCCTTCGCGGATCTCCATCGACCTCACCGCATCGAGGAGAGCTACAGCCCGATGGACGAGGCCCGCCCTCTCAGCTCGCCCGCGCGAGGATCGTCACCCGAATGGGCGGAGACAGGGCGTCCTATCGGACCATGCACGGCTGCGACATGACCGGCTCAGAGAGACGGGCAGGGCGCCCGCCGCGCAGGGACGAGAGGGCGTCCTGGCTCCGATCCCGGCCGCTTGCGGACGGGACTAGAGCCGTGCCCCGGCCACGCCGGGGTCGCGCCCAGATCGCCCTACCAACCCAGATCGCGTAAAATTCGCCTTCTTTGGCAAAGAATGGGGTCAACGACTCGCTGGCGGGCTGTCGATCCACCAATTCCTGGGTCAGTGCAGTGACTTAGATTCACGCGCCTTTGGCGCCCTCTCCGCCACTCTTCCGGCAAATAACCACACGTTTGTCCACAGCTTCTTGACCAATACCACCACTGGAGGCGAAGAGCCCGTCGAGCACATTATCTTGGGGGCAGGCGGAACAATTCCCTTGCGGTCATAGGGTTCGAGGCCTCATTTTCGCCTACAGCCTGAAAGGGTTGCGGCCCGCTCTGCCCGTGCCGGGGCAGGCGAGCCGCTCGATCTCGACGCGGGCCAAGATCAGGTCACGACATATGTCTGACACAGGCCCGCACCTTCGTAAACTGCTAGGAGGTGTGCCATGAAGGCATCCAGAACGAGGCGGCCTCGGATCCGCTTGAACAATCCGATGACAGGCTGGGCGATAGATGCCGAGGGCCACGCGGCCATCTTTGGTGTGATTGTCATCATGATGGGGCCGCCGCTCCTCGCGATGGCGGTGAAGCTGCTCCACCCGTAACAGCGCAATCGCCAGCCCGGCGGGACGCCGGGCTGGCGATAGCCGCCCTGCGACGATGCTCGGCCCTCGTGCTCGCTGTCAGTCAGTCGGTCCACGAAGCGGTTCTGCTCCATGGCGGGCCCACGGTCCTTTCGAAGTCGTTACGGCGGTCCGGACCGCCGGCGGCACGCCTTTTTTGCAGCGCCGCGCAAAGCGCGGCCGGAATGTCTTGATCCGCGTCCTCGCGGATCTCGATTGTCGGCGTCCGTCTTATCCAGCCCGCCGTGGCCTTCGGCCGCGGCGGGCCCTGCAGGTGCGGAGCTGAACGCAGCATTCACGCGGCGCAGAGAAGCGGAGCACCTGTGGGTAAGACGGGCGCCGCGGCCGAGGGCTCTCGGCCGAGCGGCGGGCAGACGGGACTCCTCTGCCTGCCCCTTCGAGCGCGCGCATGGATAGCGCGTTGACGCGGGATGCGGCCGGAGACCTCGACCGCTCGCGGTCGATACGGGTCCGGCCGGTGCGTCATCCGGCCAAATCAGAGCGGCGCGCCGGAGCGCGCGCGCTATATTGCAGACCGACCACAAGGGGACAGGGCGAATGTGCAACCTCTACAGCAACACGACCGCTCAAGAGGCGATGCGCAGCCTCTTCGACGTCTCCCTCGAGCTCGACCGCCTGGGGAATGCGCAACCGCTGCCGGCGATCTGGCCGAAATACGAGGCACCTGTCGTGCGGCTCGACACCGAAGGCCGCCGCGAAATGGTCATGATGCACTGGGGCTTCCTCACGCCGAAGACCTCCGCAAAGACCGGCAAACCCTTGGCGCCGGACGCTTGGAACAACGCGCGCGACGACAAGCGCGGAAGCGGCCTCTGGCGCGCCAGCTTCCAGTCGCGGCGCTGCCTGATCCCCGGCTCGAGCTTCCGCGAGGCGAAGGGGCGCGCGCCGGCGACGGATTTCTGGTTCGCGCTGGCGGGCGAGGAGGAGAGGCCGCCTTTCGCTTTCGCGGGCCTCTGGCGCCAAGGGCAGCCGAGCGTCGATGGCGAGGCCGGCCAGTGGGTCACGCATACCATGATGACAACGGAGGCGAATGACCTGGTTCGCCCGGTGCACCCCACTCGAATGCCGGTGATCCTGGCGCCCGAGGATTACGAGACGTGGCTCACGGGCACGGCGGAGGAGGCGGCGGCTCTCCTGCGGCCCTATCCGGCTGAGCGAATGCGGATCGTGCGGGAGGGGATCGGCATGACCAGCGACCCAATGTCGTAGCGCAGAACGGCGCCAAGCCGAGTATATCCCCAAGGGAATATGCGGGATATGCGGGAGGGGATATGGCGCTCTACATCAAGGATGCCGAAGTGGATGAGCTGGCCTCGAATCTGGCGCGATTGACCGGCAAAAGCAAGACTGCCTCCGTGCGCGCAGCGCTAGAGGCCGCCATCGCCACACATCGCAACATGCCATCCCTCGCCGAGCGCGTGCTCGAGCTCCAGAAGCGCGTGCGAGACAACGGCTTCAAGGACGATCCGAGAGGGCGCTCGTGATGTTCATCGCCTCGTCCGCCTTCCTTGCCATTCTCCTCGATCGCCCGGGCGCGCTCGAGCTGGTGCTCGAGGCAACCGCCGGCCCGCGGAAGCCGATCACGTCACCGCTCGTCCGCTACCGCGTTGTCGTGGACCTCGCGCGACGGCGCGCCGGGCACTCGGCACCCTCAGCCGAAGATCTCGAGCTCGCGTCGGCGCGCTTCGATGAGCTGCTCGATCTGCTCGGATGCTCGGAAATCATGGTCACGCCGAAGATTGCGCGCGGAGCCGTGGCTTTGAACGGGGCGTCCGGCCGAAGGCCGGACGCGGCCGCAGAAGACCTCTTCGAGGAAGCCTGCGCCATGGCGGCCGGTGCAAGGCTCCTGACAGGCCCGGCCCGGAGGGATCCGCCGCAGGGTCTGGCGGCACGCTGAGAAAGAGCTGAAGCCGCCGCAGGCGGCGAAGCCCTTGAGGCCGGATCCGGGGGCGCTGCCCCCCGCGATGCCGATGGCCGAGCGCAAGCGTCGGCGGGCCGGTATCCCCGCCTTCCTACGCCTGCGGCTCCGTGCAGGTGGGTGATCCCCCTCCGGCCCGCCGAGCCAGGCATCGCACCCCCCGCGTTCGCCACGCGGCAGACCGGCATGGGCGCGCGTCGCGACCATGCCGATCAGCCAGAATTGTGGAGAGCCCGCATGACAGACGAACTGCAGAAAAGGTCAGTCGTGGACCGCCTCCGGGCAGTGCGCCACCTCTCGGCCGCCATTGCGGCCTGTGAGCCGGAGGATGCCGCTGTGCTCATGACGGCCGCGCTGGACGGAATGCTGCAGGGATCGCCCGTGCCCTCCCTGTTCGAGCTGGAGGACCAGGCACACCTCTGGGCCACCTCGGCATCGCCGGCCGAGCTCGAAGCCTACCTTTCGGCCTGCATCGAGCGCCTGACCATGGCCGCCTCCCATGTCCCTCTGCGAAAGCGCATGTTCATGCTCCTCTGGCAGTCCTTCACGCCGAAGGACCGAGAAGCCTTCATCACATGCCATAGCGCCGGGGCAGAGGGCGACCGCTCCCCCCGACCCGCTCGGCGAGCGTCGCCCTGATCCGGTCACGCGCCGCTCTCGGGAAGGGGCCGCGGAAGGCGCGGTCCAGGGCGGCAGTCAGATAGGCCTCGACCTCGGCCGGCGACGCGGCCGCCGCCCATAGCTCCGCGTCCTCCGTCGCATCGAGGAATGCGGGCAGGGGGAAACCTGCAGACAGATCCTCCAGGGCAGCGGTCATGATCGTGGTGGCGTCGGACGGATGGCAGTCGGCTATGGCCGCGCCAAGCCGCTCCGCTGCGGCGATGCGCTCGACCGTCTCGGCGCTGGGGCAGGACCGGCCAATCATGGCCGGCTCCCTTTGCGCATGGTCAGGACAACCGTGTTGATGTTGACGCCGACCGACCGGAAGCTCTCGGGCGGCAGATCACGGAAGAGGCGGCTCCAGCGGTCGCGGTGCTCCCGGCGCGCCCAATCGCGAAACCGCTCATGACGCGGGGTCTCGTTCACCTCTGCCGACGCCGGCAGGATGGCCGCGAGCTGGCCGCCCGGCTTCAGGAAGGCCCATGCCTGCATCACATGGTCCATCCAATGCGTGCCGGCGAAGGGCGGGTTCATCACGACCGCATGGTAATCCTCACGCGGCTGCAGCCCGAGGAAATTGGCGCAGCGGACAGTGAGGCCCGGAGCGCAGCGGCCTTCAAGTGCGGCAGCGCGGTCCGGGTGGATCTCCACCGCATCGACCAGACAGCCCCGCTCGAGGAGGGGCCAGACAAGCCCGCCGATCCCGGCGGAAGGCTCGAGCACCTTCATCCCCGGCTTGAGGTAGAGATCGTGGAGGGCATCGGCCGCAACCTCGGCCGGCGTGGGGTAGAAGGCCAGATCCTTTGCCGGCACGGTAGCGCGGTTGCGGAAGATGTCCGGACGCGCATCCGCCGGCGCGGCATCCGGCAGCGCCTCGCCGTAATATTCCGCGAGCTTGCGGTTGACGGCGGCCACGAGAGTGGCGTCCCTGAACCAGAGGTGTGCGTTCCCGTTCTTGAAAACCCGAACCTCGAAGAACCTCGTCTGAGTCTGGGACTGCTTGGGCCCCCATCCCGTCCGGTCGGCCTCGATTGCCCGCCGGAGAGCGCCCGGCGCGGGCTGCAATCCCGCGAGGATCGCGAAGATCCGTTCAAGGTCCATGAGCGTCGCCTCGATGCGACAGCCATAATTCCAATGGCCGGTGTCCGACGACATGAGGCGGTCCAGGATCACGCGCGACCCGATCTTGAAGCCGTCATGGCTCTTGAACCGGCGGTCCAGTGCCGAGAAGGACCGGGCGAGGCCGCGCAGGAAGATGAGCTCGGCATCGCCGCAGAGACGCTGGAAGGTAGCGCCGATGTTTTCGAGGGTGGCCTCGGGCACCTCTTCGCCTGAGAGGGAGCGGTCGAAGTCGTCACGCTCCTTCTGGTCCATCATGGTGCGAAGCCCAGTTTCTTCCAGAAGCCGCGTCCAGATCCGGGTATCGAGGCTGCGGCGCATGGCGGCAAGGCTGGCCTCGGCCGAGAAGCGCTCGCCGAAGTAGGCGGCGCAGGCTTGCTCGGAGCGGCCGTATCCATGGCCCCCGTGGGCGACCTGCGCGACCCGTTCGGCCTCGGCCGCGGCAGCATAGGCGGCGGTCAACTGCTCACCTACGCCCTCGAAGGCTTTGAGCGCCGCGGCGCGCGCGTCGGCGATGCGCTCGATGAAGTTCATGGACACGAGGGAGCCGGAGGCTGCGGAGGCCCCGATCTTTTCAAAAACTGACATGGGAAATCTCACAGGGAGGGGGGACCGGCCCGCAGGCCGATCCGCTCGCCTCAGTATTCGGACGGAAGCAGCACAGTCAGGAGCCGCCGCGTCTTGGTGACGTCGGCCGCATCATCCGTGGCGAAGGCATAGGCGGGATCGTAGAGGTCGATTTTCCAGTAGAGCTTCACCTTCTCGCCGCCATAGATCACGAAAAAGGCGCCGAAATCGTGCTGGCCGGAGGGATCATTAGCCTCCGTGAAGTCGGCGAAGCTCTGGATGGCCACCATGATCTGCACAAGCACGTCGTAACCGAGCGCCACCACGCCGGGCGTCAACACGATACGGCCGGGCACGGTAAAATCGGCGCCCCAAGTCGCGCGAAAGCGATCATTCTGCGCGGCGATCAGCGCGGGCAATGCGGTATCTCCTTCGGCCGCTTCCGGATTTTCCATCAAGTCGCACATGCCATTGTCTCCTTCGGTGCGCAACGGTGGGGTCTGTGCCCTCATCCGCCAGTGGGGCGCGGCCTCTCCGATCTGACCTCCGGAAAGCACCGCGTGCTTTCCGGAGGACAGAGCGGGGAGGGCGAAGCCCTGCCTGCGGCCACGGGGCCGGATGAGACAGGGGCCGGTGACGGGGAAAATTGGGGGGCACCCGCGCGGGCTCGCCCGCGTGGGGGGAGCCGATTTTCTCCGGCGCCGGTGACGCGCCCCAGGCGCGGCATCACAACCCCTGTTCAGCCGGAACCGGGGATGTCAGGCGGATCCAGCACCTGCAAAAAGTGTCGCGCCGCCCGCGCGGCGCGTCCTTGCCAACTCGATCCGCGCTTTCGCGGATCTCCATCGACCTCACCGCATCGAGGAGAGCTGCAACCCGATCGGCAAGGCCCGCCCTCTCAGCTCGCCCGCGCGAGGATCGTCACCCGAATGGGCGGAGACAGGGCGTCCTATCGGACCATGCACGGCTGCGACATGACCGGCTCGGAGAGACGGGCAGGAGCGACACGCACCTCTACGAGTTCCGCGCAAGAGGCGTCGGCTGGGGCGTCGCCGATCCCGAGGGCTTCCACGACGGCTCGCTCCCGGCCAGCAAGACCAGCCTGCTCGATGTCATAGAAGACACCGGAACGAAGACGATCCATTACATCTACGACTTCGGCGACAACTGGCATCATGTGATCAGGGTTGAGAAAATCGACGACGCTCTCCCCGGGGCCGATTATCCACGCCTTGTGCGTGCCATCGGCGCCTGTCCTCCCAAGGATGTGGGACGTACCCACGGCTATGCCGAGTTCCTCGAGGCTCACGCCGAGACGATGAATCTCCATGGCGGCAAGTTCGAGCCGGACGACCCAGGCATCGGCCGCATCATCGACAGCTTCCAGCGCCCGGCAAAGAAATGGGCGCCGAGGCCCCGGAAGCCCAAAACCACCAGCAGGCGGCTTTGAGCTACCGCCCGGCCCGCGGCCTTTGCCGGATGCTCACACCGGATGCGGGCCGAACAGGGAACAATGTCGAAGCACAACCGTGTCGCCAAGGCGATCAGCTACATGTTCAAGAAGGACCGATGGAATACCTTCACGCTCTTCCTCGAGGATGAGCGCATCTGCCTGACAAACAATGCTGCTGAGCGCGCACTGCGCGGTATCGCCTTGGGACGGAAAGCCTGGCTCTTCGCCGGATCCGAGCGCGGTGGCGACCGCGTTGCCTTCATGAATTCCCTGATCGCCACCGCCAAGATAAACGACATAGAGCCGCAAGCCTGGCTCGCCGACGTCCTCGCAAGACTGCCAAAGACAACTGCCTCACGGGTGCCGGACCTTCTGCCGTGAACTTCCAGCCAACAAAGTGCCAGCTCGCAGCGTGACCAAGGCCTACGCCGGATGCTTACGTCAGGTGAGAACATCCATCGCATCAGTTCAATACGGGATACGCCGCGAACACCAGATCGTAAGCGACCAATCCCGCCAACCAGATAAGGACGACACCGAACAAGACGTTGATCTTGGCTTTGGCCAAGTTGCTCCCCCGCACGATCATGGGCGACGAAAACACAAGCGCAGTTACCCCATGGAGCACCAGCCCCAAGGCACCGCACAGCACGACGACGAACACCTTGAACGCTACAGACGAATCCGCCGGCACGAAGGCGCTAAGGATTGAGCCGAAGAAGAACGCCGCATTCGGGTTGGTCATGCTGACCAGAAATCCAGTAAGGAAGGACGCCCCCGACGGCGACGGCGGACGCCACTGAAGGTCGGCGGCGCTGGCATCCCTAAAAGCGCTGCGCAGCAGCTTAATCCCCAGCCAACTTAGGTAAGCAACCCCGACTAGCTTCAGTGCGGTCACCAGAGACGGAGCGTGCCGGAACAGTACCGCCACCCCAAGCATCGCCAGACTCGCCCACAGTAACGATGCGCCGGCGAGGCCGGCCGCCACCGCAAACCCGTGAACGCGACCATGTTGAACCGACGTGCTGATGACCAACACCATGTTCGGCCCCGGTGAGAGCCACGCGAGAAAATTAATCACTACGATAGACGTGATCGCGAGCGTCGTGTCCATGACCTGTCAGTCCGTTCTCAGATGCCAGATGATCCGGCGGCAATGCGGGTCCGCCGTCGCGAGCCGCTCCTGGCCACCCCCCGGCCAGAGACGCAGTGCCAGATGAGGCTCGGCATTCCGATCCAGCTCGAATGAGAGCCAAGCGACCGGGCTCTGAGAAGTTGCGTGCGCGCCGATGGTTTCCATATGCTCCGCTATGGCTACCTGGCTGTCCGACGGCAGGTAGCTGAACATCAGGGAATGAAACAGCACTCGCGCGACACCTGGAATGCCCGGCAGGCGAAGACGGTTTAGAACCCAATCAGATGCGTTACCCTGCTCTATCGGCACAGGATCGTCCAGAAACAGAGAGATCGCCTGGGCAATCCTGCGGTGGCGCTGTTCCTGATCCGGCCAGATGTAAGCGTGCGCCCTCTCCCGGCCGACCGCGTT
Organism: Cereibacter sphaeroides 2.4.1; assembly: GCF_000012905.2. Lineage (NCBI taxonomy): Bacteria > Pseudomonadati > Pseudomonadota > Alphaproteobacteria > Rhodobacterales > Paracoccaceae > Cereibacter > Cereibacter sphaeroides. Next base: position 13,936 of record NC_007490.2, read on the forward strand.
GGTCACATCGATGGGCGCCAAGTCACAGCCGCACCGCGATACGATCCGAGGCTCCGGCTCGCGCGGCGATGGCCCGATCCAATCGGGATGCAGAACTAGTGGCGAGCCCGGATTGCCAGCTTTGCGGCCGCTCAATACGTAGGCATAGCGATCAAGGATCAGGTTCAGGCCAGCGCTCGTCCCAATTTCGAACACCGACAATGGGCACCCGGTTCGCCCGGCGACCTCCATCATGCCTGCGTAAAGCAGAGCCGCGCGCCCGACCTCGTTGGTCTGCGGCGCATGTTCCAGCCAAGACGAAAGAAACTCATCGTTTTCGGCGATCGCTTCCGCCAAGAGCCGCTCGAATGCAACAGGCCCAACGCTCGAATTAGGAGGGTAAGCCTTGGCGAGATCGCATGAAGGTCTCCGGCGGACAAGCGCATGCAGGGCGCCTGCCACCCGCAGTGCCAGCGCATCGGCCGTCGCGCATGGATTGCCGTCCCATGTCAAGATGCGTGTGCCGAACCGCGTGTGCCCGTTAAGAACCCGAAGCACACTTCGTAGCAGAGCCGCCGTGAATGTTGAGCCGAACCTCTCGCAGAGCTCCGCCTGATCCGCAAACGACGCGCGCACCATCTGTGATCTCACGTCTACCTCACCCAATCTCAGCGTCTCGTCAATCATCGCTCCACCTTTGCCCCAGAGAGATAACGCAATCTTGTCTTAATTGTTAACTCTGATACTCACCTTCTTTCTTCGATAAGAATTTGACCAGCGGTCCCTGTTTTCGCGGCAGACTTTGAGAAGCCGCGTCTATTCTGGCCGCAATTTTTGTAACGGATCACACATTCCTGCAAGTGAAGGGTAAGCCTACCCATTATAGCGGGGCGCGACCAAAGCACTCACGCAGCCATTTTCAGCTTCATGGTGGGTGTGACCCCGCCGATGCCCATGTTGGTGAGTCTGTTGTTGTAGGTCCAGAGCCGTGGGGTGGCGATCTGCTGCACTTCTTCGTTGGTTTCAAAGATGTAGAGGCTTGCCGCACGACTAGCAGGCTGCTGAATTTGTCGGTAAGCGCCTCGCCGATCCCCTAAGCGGCTCGGCTTGACGTCTTCCGGAAGTGCCACGGCATCAGGTCTTCGATCCGGCTTGCCGGGTGACCATTGAGGATCGCGCGTAGGGTTTCGGCGATATAGCTCACCGGGTTCACGTCGCTCATCTTGCAGGTGGCCACGAGCGAGGCGAGCATTGCCCAATTCTCGGCGCCGACCTCGTGACCGGCGAACAACGCATTTTTGCGTGTGAGGGCCACCCTGCGGATCTGGTTCTCGACCGGGTTGGTGTCCATCTCCAGCCGTCCGTCCTCGAGGAACCGGACCAGGCCCGGCCAGAGGCCGAGGGTGTAGCGGATGTCCTCTGCCAGCTTTGATGACCGTGGGATGCGGGAGAGCTGCACCTCGAGCCAGGGACGGAACGCACTCGCCGACAAGGCGCAGGGTGCCACCGTAATCCGGGCAGGTCTCGCCGGGATCGAACTCGCGGCGCTCGCGCGGCGTGTCGGGCGGCACCCGCGGACGGCGGCGCGGCGCCTTCTCCGGGGCTTCGTTGTCGCTTGGTTCATCTGACGTCCCGCAGACCGGCGCGGTCTCGACGCTTTCCGGCTCGGGTGGCGGGGCGACCTCGGCCTGAGCCACCTGCAGACTCTCGAGTGCGAACTCCAGCTGCTCGATCTCGCGGGCGATCTTCTCCGAGCCCTTGCCGAAGGCCTGCCGCTTCAGCCGCGCGATCCGCAGCCGGAGCGACTGCACCAGCAGGTCGTGCGCGCGCAGCGTGGCCTGCAGCTGAAGGATCATCGCCTTCAGCGCAGCAGGGTCGTCTGGCAGGGAAGAGGCGGTGAGCGACATGGCCATAGCTACCATGCCGATGCCAGAATGCCCAACAAAACAAGGGGAAAGCGGCGCTTTGACTCACATCCGCGTCGGCGCGCTCGTCCAGCGCGGCTGGCGCCAATCGATCCCTTCCCAGAGCATCGCCATTTGCGCCGGTGTCAGCGCAACCTTGCCCTCGGTGGCCTTCGGCCAAGGGAAGTGCCCGCGCTCGAGCACCTTGTAATAGAGGCAGAAGTCCTGCCCATCCCAGTGCAGGATCTTCAGCCGGTCGCCCATGCGCCCCCGAAACACCAGGAGCGTGCCGCCCGCCGGATCCTCGCCCAATACCTTCTTCGCCCGCGCGCAGAGCCCGGCAATCCCGCAGCGCATGACGCAGAACACCCACAATCTGTGCCTTGGCGAAACGGCTATTCTTCATCCAAATCTCCTCGTCGATCTTGCCGAGAAAATCTGCTTCCGCATCTCTTTCTACATGCTGCGGAATAGCCCGCAGCCATTACGCTGAATCAAAGCATGAATCCCATCTGGTGAGATGCGCAGCGGCTCCACTTCACACCATCCGCCAAATCTTAAGAAATTCCCAATTGAAGAATGAAATTTTCTTGCAGGTCGCTGGAATCAATTCTTGACAACCATAACGGGTATTTTTCAAATTTATCCTACCGCGGCGATTCTCGTTATCCGACAAGGTCGACGCAAAGGAGGAAGCAATGCGAAGCGAAGCGAAGAACCAGAAGCCCACGGCGTACCCGATGAAGGGAATCGATGACCTCCCCCTGCACGAAATTATTGAACCCGCTCTGGATATCACCAGTCCGCAGGTAGCGTGTGTTGGGATCGGAGTTCGCGCGGTGTGCAACTACGATTGTGTTTACTGTTACGCTGGGCATTCCGATAAGCGTGGCGACATGTCTGTCGAACAATACTTTGACGTGATGGAGCAGGCCGCCGAACTCGGCGTGAAGACAATCATCATGACCGGGGCCGGAGGCAAGTCAGAACCAGGCCTGTTCAAAGGCCTCCTGCCGATCCTGGAACGTGCGTCTTCGCTCGGCATGTCGACGGCGATGTTCACCAATGGGTCGCAGTTCGGCGACGACAAGGTCGCTCGCATCCACAACCTTTCTGCCGTCGAGTTGGCGCATAAGATCCGCGAGCTGAAGGTGTCACTGTTCATCGCCTGCGAGACCTTGGAGCCGGACCTCTATTCCAACATTACCAAAAAGCCGATCGCGCCGTTCCAGACCGGGCTCATTAATTTGATCGCGGCCGGTTTCATTGGGACGCCGGGCGAGCCGACCTCGGTGACGATTAGCAGCGTGATCATGCGGCAGAACTTCGAGGAGCTCCCGGTTCTTCAGAAATTTGCGCACAACAACGGATGGCAGTACATCTGCAAGTTCCCAACCCTCGTTGGAAGCGCGCTCGACCATCCCGAGCTGTTCTTCTCGCCCGAGGAAGCAGCGGAGCGCCACAGCATCGTCGCAGAGTTGCGCGACAAGCCGGAAACCCTGACCGTCACCCACAGCGGCGCCGAATACTGCCTAGTTAACCAGGTCGGAATGTCTTTCGACAACCTAGGCACGCCGCTGAACTGTCTGTCGGGATGCGAGATCACTAGCCGCAAGGATATGAACCTTAAGTCCATGCGCCTCGCGGACATCGTTCTGCTCAAGAAGCACCTCGCCCACCAAGGTATCGGCAACTGCCCGAAGAAGGCGGTGTTTTACGACTTCAAGCAACCAAAGCTTGAAGCAGCGGCGTTCCATGGATTGTCTTGAGGCCGTCATGTCGATGTTCAACCCATCGTCCTCACCTAGAGACGCGACCCATCCGACCGCCCAAGCCGGGGATCGCTCAAACGGGTCTGCCGCACAGTATGTGGCCGGTCTCTCCTTCGAGGACTTCGTTGCTATGACGAAGTTCCGCCACCCCAGGCTGCACGGCCTGCTTGACCCGCATTGGCAATGCGACGGTCGGGCACAGGCGGAGGTGGACCGCCTAAACGTCCAATCTTGGGAGTTCGAGGGTCAGACCGAGGGCGGGCGTGGGAACGATTACAATCTGGCGCAACGCAACATTGACAACCGTCACATCGGGATGACCCGGCTGTTGCGGCTATTCGGCGAAGATGGGGACACACTCCCCGGCCCGCGGACGGTGATCTTGGACGTGCTAGCGGGCGACGGCACGCTGCGGAGATTTTGCGAACGGTTCGGAGGTACCTCGCCGGAAATCATCTCAGCCGACATGTCACGGCTCATGGTCGACGCCTGTCTGGCCCAAGGCTACCCCAGCATTCGTCAATCCGCATCGAAAAGCTTCCTGAAGGACGCGGTGCTTGACGGGGTGTTGATCGCCTATGGAAGTCACCACTTGACCAATCCTGAACGGCGCGAAGCGGCACGCGAAGCGCACCGGACCCTTAGGCGCGGAGGTCGGTTCGTACTCCACGACTTCGAAACGAACGGCCCCGTCGACAGGTGGTTTCGTGAGGTAGTAGACCCGTTCTCCGCAACCGGGCACCCGCACCCGCATTTTTCCGCCGACGAAATGCGGCAGATCATGTCCGATGCGGGCTTCCGCGACGCCAAAGTGCAGGCGATGGAGGATCCTTTCGTGCTCACCGGCGACACGCCACAGGCTGCTCGGCGCACTATGCTCCAGCACTTACGCATGATGTATGGGCTCGTACGGCTGACGCTAGAGAGCGACGCGGACTGGGACCGGCTGGAGGCCCTTGCCGCCGACACCTTGGGAGAGATGACCATCCGCGCCGTCGATCGCCACTACGAGGCAACTCTAATGCGTGATGCCTTGGTCGCCGTCGGCATACGATAGGCGGTTCCACCACCAGACCGGTCTCGCCCCGCAGGGCGCGACCCTACGGGTCCCAGCAGAAACGGTCTCTTCGCATGCAAAGAAAACGAACCCTCATCAACGACGCAACGCTGCGCGAAGGGAATCAGGCTTCGGGCGTAAGGTTCAGCGTACACGACAGCGTAGCCATTGCCACCGCGCTTGACGGGATCGGCGTCGACATGATCGAGATCGGTCACCCGCTCGCCGGACCATACGAGCACCAGCGCACCGAGGCCGTTGCGAAGCTCGGGCTCGGCGCAAAGATCATTGCGCACGCCCGTGCACATCGCACCGATATTGAGGCCGTCAGCCGTACCGGGGCCACTTGGGTCGGGATCTTCCTGGGTGTCAACGACATCACGACGAAGGCCCGGGTGATCGGTCGCAGCACCACGGAACTGATCCGAATGGTCGCCGACGCGGTGAAGGTCGCCAAGGATTGCGGCTTGAACATCCGCTACAGTTGCGAAGATGCTAGCCGCACCAACACACTGTTCCTAGTGGACGTGTTCGGCGCGGCGATCGACGCAGGCGCCGACCGCATTTGCTACGCCGATACGCTCGGAATCGCCGAGCCTGCCGAAGTTGCGCGCAAGGTCACCCTGATGAAGTCCGAATTCCCCGATGCGGAGGTGGAGGTGCATCTGCACGACGACCGCGGCCTCGCCATGGCCAACTCGCTCGCCGCGATCGACGCCGGTGTCGACTCTATATCCGTCTCGGTGAATGCGTTGGGCGAGCGCTGCGGCATCACGGACCTAGCGACCTTACTCGTCAATCTTGGATTTCGAGGCGAGCGCGCACTGCCCGACATCTCGGAGCTTCGAGCACTGTCACGATTGGTCGCCATGTCATCGAATACGCCCTTCGACGCGCTGCGGCCGATCGTCGGCGACAACGCGTTCAAGCATGGATCAAAACTTCACCAACGCGCCACGCAGTACGAGCCGCGTGCCTACGACTGGATCAAGGAGTTCATCTACAGACATGATCAGCAGGCCGTTGGGCAGGCACCTGGCGAGGAACCGTCGGCTCCCGACCAAACGGTCAGCGAAATTTCGTAGTCGATGCCCGACTGCGGCGCCCGTTTCGGCGCGCCGGAGTGAGCACAAGTCTTCCAGACGCGGGATGCGACGCCATGAAGATTAAACTGATCTACACACCAACCGCGGATCCGACCAGTCCTTGGGACTACCTTTACATCTTGAAGGGCTTCTTCGACAGCAAGACCGACTGCAGGATCACAGTTTGCGGTCTCAACATCACAGGATTGCTGTATCTCTTCCAGCCGAAGTGGATCGAGACCTGTTGGGACCGGCTGAACGAGCGGGTCCTTCAATTCGAGGCGCGGAACAAACTCTCTACCCTCCAGCAGCTGGAATTTGACGCCGCGATCAATCCCCACAAATCCCCCGATGCCTCGGACGTGACCTGCTACTCCCTCGGGCCGTTGAAATACATCGCTTCGGCGAATGGCTGGTACTGGGAGGGTTCATCCTATGCCTGACAGCCTCGGCCACAAACGGTCGATTCCGCTCCCCCACATTGGTCTGGCGACGAACGACCCGTACAGGTCGCTGGTTGCGCCGATCTATCAGACCACGGCCTTCGAACTCCCGGAGGCCGACGAGGCCGCAGCGCTGTTCGCGCTGGAGAAGCTCACACCGATCTATGCGCGCACCGACAATCCGACGACGCGCGTCCTTGAGGAACGGATGCGGGCCGTCGAACAGGGCGAGGCTTGCATCTGCTTCGCCACTGGCAAGGCCGCGATAGTCGCGGCGATCTGCGCGGTCACCGGAGCCGGAGACAATATCGTTGCGTCACGCAACCTGTTCTCAGGCACAATGGCAATGTTCTCCGCGACGCTGAAGAACTTGGGGATCAATGTCCGATTCACCGAGCAGGACACGGCCGAAGCGTTCGAGGCCCTAAGTGATGAACGCACTAAACTGTGGTATGCTGAGACCTTGTCAAACCCGCTGCTGAAGGTCTTCCCAATCGCCAGCGTCGCACGGCGATCGCACTCGCTCGGTATCCCACTGGTTATCGACAACACGCTGGGCGTGGGCCTATGCCAGCCGCTGGCGTTCGGCGCAGCGGTTTCGGTTGTCTCCCTCTCGAAATACGTGGCGGGCGATGGCTCGACTATGGGCGGAGCCCTAAGCGAAGGGAACTTTGAGTGGGCCAGCGCGCGTGACCGGTTTACTTGGCTGTTCCAGCCAGATCCCGCATTCGCTGGCGTTGTGTGGGCCGATCTTGCCCGCAAGCATCGCACTACGCCGTACATGCTGCGGCTTCGGTTCGTCATGCTGCGGGATTTCGGCGCTACCTTAAGTCCATTGTCTGCCTTCTTGCTATCTCAGGCGACGGAAACGCTCGCACTGCGCATACAGCGCCATGCCGAATCCGCGCGTCGCGTCGCCACCTTCCTGGATGGCCACCCTCGCGTGCGATCGGTCTGTCATCCCACGATCGGTACGGCCGACGAGGTACGGCGAAATGCGGATACGATTCCCGGCGGCGCCTGCGGGATGGTGTCGGTCGACATCCATGGCGGCCAAGTCGCCGGACAGCGTTTCGTGGCGGGCCTGACGCTGTTCCGGCATGTGGCGACCGCCGGATCAAGCGCCAGCCTCGCCATCCATCCCTATTCCACGCAGCTGCGGCAATTGACGGAGGACGAGCGTCGCAGAACAGGCGTTCCGGAAGGATTCGTTCGCCTGTCAATTGGCTTGGAGGATCCGGACATGCTGATCGACGATCTTCAACAGTCTCTCGCCGCCTTGGATGGGGGGCCAGCGCCAGTCCTACCCGAATGACCCCGTCAATGCTCAACTTATTGCGAGAGGTAGCCATGACCATAACGAATTCGAAGGCCGAGGCCTGGGAGCTTATCGGCAACCAGTTTTGGACCATTGGCCGGGTCGCCGCACGTCCAAGCGATCGTGAGAACGACATCTTTCTGGAGAACATCGTGCCCGGTAGCACCGTTGCAGTAATCGGCGCGTCCACGCGCTTCCTGATCGAGAAGGCCCTCGAACGGGGCGCGTCCGTGACCGTCTTCGACTTCTCCCAACGCATGTGCGACGACTTGGCGGAAGCACTAGCGGACCGCTGCGTAACCATCGACCTTCTCGACATCACCGCCGAGATCCCCAAGGAACTTGCCGGTCATTTCGACTTCGTGCTGAACGACCGGCTGATCAACCGCTTCACCACCGAGGAGGCGCGGCGTGCCTGTCTCGGCATGCTCAGCCTCGTGGGCTCCGGGACCGTCAGAGCGTCGGTCAAGCTCGGCTTCTACGACATCGACCTGAAGCTGATCGAGTATGGCGAGCAATCGGGTACCTTGGCGAAATTTTTCGATCCGAGCGACAAGACCTTCCACTTCCGTGAGGCAGGTGACGTACTCGACCGGGCGCTAGTCCCGCACGGCTTAATCGACAAGCCGACATTGCTGGAATGGTATCGCCGCCGCGGCAAGGAGACCCGCTTCGACGACGAGGACGTGCGCGCCTTGCTCAGCCACGACGTCGTGAATGCCAGAGGGTACGTCACCCTTGAAAAGGCGGTTGAACTTCCGGATGCACCGAACACGATGCTCTATCAGTTCTCGCGGCGGGCAGGATAGAGACGGCGATGTGCGGAATCTACGGCTTTTCGCGCGCGCCGGGATCAACATTCGACGGTGCACGGTTCCTGAACGACGCCCTTAGTAGCCAATCGCATCGTGGACCTGACGGGGTGGGCGTCCATATCGGCGAGGCGGCGGGTGTTGGGATGGCGCGCCTGCGGGTCCGCGCGCCACTCGGAGAACCCCAGCCGATACCGATGGCGGACGCCGGGTACGCCGCATACAATGGCGAAGTCTATCACAACTATCTTGGGCGCACGCCGGATGGCGGCGCAGGCGAGGTAGACTGCCTAACCTCCCCTTCCGTCGACGGCATGTACTCGCTGCTGAAGATTAACGCACTTGGCACCACCTTGGAGATCCAGCGTGACACGTATGGCATCAAACCCTTGTTCGTGCGCAAGCACCGAGGAGCGCTGGCCTTCTCATCAGAAAAGCAGCCCCTAATCCAAGGCTTGGGGAAGATCCGGCTTAGGCGCGAGGCCATCGCTCAATACCTTGCGTTCGGCCGGCCGATCGACGGCCTCGGCTTCTACGAGGGACTACGCTCGATCCCAGCGGGCGGGCGGTTGAGCGCCTCAGGCGACACTTTGGTCCAGGCCTCGGCATCCCGGGACATCGCACAACGGATCACCGGAGCCACCCTCCGAGCCCCGCCGTGCCACGAGGAGGTCCGGGAGGCCATTCGCGACGCCGTAGGCCGAACTCTGGTCTCCAATCGGAAGGTCGGCGTTGCGGTCAGTGGCGGGTTGGATTCGACGATCCTGTGCAGCGAGCTCGATTCGCTGGGCATCACCGATCTAGATCTCATCAGTATCCAAGCGTTAGGCTCCCAGGATGGAATTACCGACCTCTCCGCTCTTGAGCTTAAGGGCGAGGCTTGGAAATCTTGGCGGCTCACCGCCAGCCGCTTCGACCCAGCTACCTACTGGCGGGACCTTCGCCGGGCGATCGCCATCTTGGGCGAGCCGACCCAGATGACCAGCGCGCCGCTCTATCTCGGGCTGGCGGAGAAAGCGGCCGAGGCCGGAGTCGTCGTTCTGCTGCTAGGGGAGGGGGCGGACGAGTTGTTCTGCGGGTATCGAAGCTACCTGCCCATGTTGTCCGGCTGGTCCCTTCGCGATTTCCTGTTCCGACCTTTGGAGCGCGCCGTCTGCCAACGGCTGTTCTCAGGCGAGATCCAAGCTCGGTGCGCCGCAGCACTCGACGTCTTTACGAGGGCCCTGCCCGAAGGGGACCAATGGACGCAGCTGCGCGCCGCTGAAATGAGTCACAATTTGGAGCCTCTTCTCCTGCGCGCCGACCACACGCTCATGCGCTGCTCGATCGAGGGGCGCACCCCGTTTCTGCACGGCGATGTCGCAGACTTGGCATTTAGCCTTCCAATCGACTCGCTACTGAGCCCGAACCAGACCAAAGTGTTTCTGCGCCAAGCCTACTTCCGGGACCTGCCGGCCCACTTCAGCACCGAAATCAAAAAGCCATTTCGTGCGCCGGTTGCCACTTGGTTCGTCGGGCCGCTGAAAGCGTGGTTGACCGAGGAGTTCTCGCGGCAAGAAGCGGTGTTCGCCTGTCTGGGAATCGAGCCCGGAGGACTGGAGCACGTGTTGACCAAGACGGCCCAAGGCCATGCGAGAATGGCGAAGGTTGCCTTCTGTCTCCTCACCCTGGGCTTCTGGATTGACTGGCTGATGGAAAATGACCTGATTGACGAACCGGACATCGCGCGCGCCCATCGCATGGGCAACGAGGGTCCAGCGAAACGGTGACCTGCTCCCCTGAAAAGTCCGCGGTTTGAGGTTAGCCTGTTCTCCAAACGAGGAGACAGACGATGCGGAAAAGCCGTTTCAGCGAAGAGCATATCATTGGCATTCTGAAGGAGAACCAAGCCAGGATAGGCGCCAAGGAGCTCTGCCGGAAGCACGGCGTCAGCGATGGCACGTTTTACAAGTGGCGTTCGAGGTCAGCTCCGTGCCGTTGTAGCTGACCACCGTAAGCGCAGGCTGACCGCCCCTCGGGTAGCGGCTTGACTATCCGCGGAAGTTCCAGGGCATCAGTTCCGCGATGTCGCTCTGCATGTGCTGGTCGAGGATCTTGCGGAGGGTCGCTGCGATATACGCCTCAGGGTTCACGCCGTTCAGACGGCAGGTGCCGATCAGCGAGGCGATGCGGGCCCATGTCTTCGCCCCATCCGTGGAGCCGGCAAATAGTGCATTCTTTCTTGTAAGTGGAATCGGACGGATCGCGTTCTCCACCCCGTTGGTGTCCATCTCGAGCCGGCCGTCTTCGAGGAAACGGGTCATGCCGTCCCATCTCTTCAGCCCGTACCGGATGTGCGTGCTGAGCTCGTTGGACGAGGAGAGATCCTGAAGGCAGCCCTCGAGCCAGGGCCGGAGCGCCTCGACGATGGGCCTCGAGAACTTCTGGCGGACCGCGACGCGGGCGGCGGGATCACGGCCGCGGATCTCCTTCTCGATGGCGTAGAGCTGCGCGATCCGCGCGATCATCTCGTCGCAGATCGGCGAAGGCGTGTCCTGGCTGAACTTCACGAAGCGCCGCCTCCAATGTGTCCAGCAGAAGGCCAGGGTCCAGGGCTTCGCGGTCTTCTTGGGGTCGGCCAGCAGGTCGTAGCCGCCATGGCCGTCAACCAGCAGCGTACCGCCGGCGAACCCCTTCAGGATCTCCTGCGCGACCTTGCCGCCGCGGCTTTGCGAGTGATGGAAGACCACGATCGGAGGATCGCCGCCGCCCCAGCCCCGCTGGTCGCGCAACACCACCCATAGCCAGTCCTTGCGCACTGCGCCGGTCCCGGGCGCCAGCACGGGGGCGGTGGTCTCGTCCATCTGCAGCCGGTCGCTTCGTCGAAGCTCGGCCATCATCGCGTCGATCACCGGGGCCAGCAGCTGCGCCGCCCGCCCCGACCACTCGGCCAGCATCGTGCGGTCGAGTTCGATCCCCTGGCGCCGGTAGATGTCGGCCTGGCGGTAGAACGGAAGGTAGTCGCCGAACTTGCCCACCACGCTGTGCGCGACCAAGGCCTCAGTCGGCAGGCCGCGCGACACCAGCCATTCCGGCGCCGGAGCCTGGGCATGTTGTGCCCCCGCGCAGGTCCGGCAGACGTATTTCGGCCGGATCGTCACCAGCACGCGGAACTGCGCCGGGATGACATCGAGACGCTCGGTCCTGGTTTCGCCCACCCTTTGCATCTCGCCGCAGCCGCAAGGACAAAGGATGCTGTCGGGCTCGATCACCCGCTCGATCCGCGGCAGGTGCTCCGGCAGGTGCCCCTTGTTGCGCTCCGAAGGCCGGGACGGAGCCTTCCGGGTGCCGAGCGCCTTCTCGGCCGCTTCGCTCGCCGCGGCCAGCATGCCGGCCGCCGCCTCGACATCCTCGAACGGCAGGTTCCGTTGGTCGGGGTCGAGCTTCTCGGACTTCGAGCCGAAGGTGTCGCGCCGCATCTGTGCGAGCAGCCGCTCCAGCCGGGCGCGGGCCTCCTCGACCTCAACCAGGCGGGCCTCGGCCGCGGTGCGCGCGGCTTCCGCCTCGGCCAGCCGCCGCTCGAGATCCGCCACGCGGGCCGCACTGGTTCGGATCGATGCCATGGGGCGAGGATACCCCACAACCCGCTGCAATGCCTGCCGAAACGCCAGCCCGAGTCACCCTGCCGCGGCTATCCGGCCAGTCGCGGCCGCGGCCGCCGCTCGGCCCGGACCGCTCGCCAGTCCAGCCCTTCGATGAGGGCCGAGAACTGCGCCGGCGACAGCCGGATCACCCCATCGGCCGGCTTCGGCCAGTGGAAGGCGCCGCCCTCGAGCTTCTTGTAGACCAGAACGAGGCCGGTCTGGTCCCACACCAGGCACTTCAGCTGGTCACCGCGTTTCGAGCGGAACAGGTAGATCGCGCCGTTGTACGGATCGTGGCCCAGCACGCTCTGCACGATCAGCGCCAGCCCGGCATGGCCCTTTCGGAAATCGACTGGCCGCGTCGCCAGATAGACCCGGGTGATCCCGCCCGGCAGGATCACGCCGCGCTCCGGACCGCTGCGATCACCCGGCCGAGGTGGGCGGCGTCAAAGACGGCAGGCACGAGGATCCTGACGTCACCAATCTCCAGAGCGAGGCAGGCATCAGATCTACCACCAGCGCTTTGTCCCCCATCCGCCACGACGATCGGCACGAGCCCTAGCGCCTCATCCTCCGGCATCGGCAGAAGGCCCTCACGGGCCGCCCGCCGCCAGGCATGCAGCTGCGGCGCCGAGACTCCGTGCTTGCGCGCGACATCCGAAACCGACACCCCGTCGCGGAAGGTCTCCAGCACCATCGCGGCCTTCACATGCTCCGGCCACCGCCGCCTACCGGTCGGACCCGTCACAACCTCGATACGACCGGCATATCCTTGCTCGTGACTGTGAGAAGTTACGTATGTTTGTACGTCCGTATCCATCGACGCCTCCGTTGTTACAGGCGTCATCTCGGAAAGCGCTGCCGATCAGGCAACGAGGGCGATGGGCGGTCGCTTACTGACCACCATGCATGGATAGCCGCGCACCCGAGCGATGCTGTCGAGTTCACGGCCAACGCGCTGCCCTCGAACGCCATCCTCAAATGGCAGGAGGATCGCAAGGTCGAGTGGCACTATATCGCTCCGGGAAAGCCCATGCAGAACTTAAGCGCCTCGCCGATCCCCTAAGCGGCTCGGCTTGACGTCTTCCGGAAGTGCCACGGCATCAGGTCTTCGATCCGGCTTGCCGGGTGACCATTGAGGATCGCGCGTAGGGTTTCGGCGATATAGCTCACCGGGTTCACGTCGCTCATCTTGCAGGTGGCCACGAGCGAGGCGAGCATTGCCCAATTCTCGGCGCCGACCTCGTGACCGGCGAACAACGCATTTTTGCGTGTGAGGGCCACCCTGCGGATCTGGTTCTCGACCGGGTTGGTGTCCATCTCCAGCCGTCCGTCCTCGAGGAACCGGACCAGGCCCGGCCAGAGGCCCAGGGTGTCCCGTATCGCCGTGCAACATCGGCGACATGAACGCCGGGGCGGTAACTCTCGGAGGCGATCCGGGCCTTCTCCTCATCGCTCCAGCGCCGCCGACCCGACGGACCCTCGACCACCTCGAGCCGCCCCGCAAAGCCATTCGGCGAGACGTCCATACAGCCGTCCATTTTGACGTCCACTCCCGTGCAAACACCCGATCATTCGCACGTTCGGGAGTTCGTCGGCAGGAGGGGAGCGGCGTGGCGCTTGCTGCAGAACGGCTTCGTCGAGAGCTTCAATGGCCGCCTGCGCGACGAGTGCCTCAACGAGCACCTGTTCGCCAACCTGCGCCACGCTCGGGAGCTAATCTCGGCCTGGCGCGACGATTACAACCACCACCGCCCTGACACGAGCCTCGACGGGCTCATTCCCAAGGGAGTATCACCAACGGTCAGTAGAGGACCAAACCCTGAACATAGCTAACCTATAAGCGCGGACTCCAAGGGGAGCAGGTCAATCGCAATGAGCTCTTGAACGATACGCTGCTCTGCGGCCTCGAACATGCCCGCAGCAGCATCAGCGCCTGGATGGCGACCACAACGCCACCCGGCCTCATTCCGCGCTCGGCTACAGTGACGTCCGCCGCCAAACTCACCGCAATGGACTGCGGGCCCCGCGCATCTAAGCCGCTACGCCGATCGCCATTGCTCCCTCCGCGCAAGCGGGCGATGGTCAACTAATAGCTCTAGGTTCAGCTGGATGAGCGTCGGGGGGCAGAGCAGCTGGCTAAATGCTAGAAATGTCTGCCTTTACCCTGCGACAACTGCTCTAGACTTCGCGGGAGCGTACATATGCTGTGGTTCTTCTATCTTGTTGTTCGGGTGTTTGTGGGGTTCCTCTGCTTGGCGGCGCCGCTAATGGTACAGCAAGCCTCACTCTGGGTTTACGTCTTGTTCTGGCCGAGCGCCGTGGCGATCCTGATGCTGGGATTACTAGACCCGCGTTACCTATTGCGTCGCACCATCGCGGCCATTTCCACTACCGCTATCACCGGCTTCCTCATCAGCGGACTGCCGCCGCTGACGGAAGCCGCTATTGCCGATGACACCCTGCGCGAAGTGCTTAACCTTATGATCGTTATGGTGACGGGCCGCATGTCCCAAGACTGCGGCTGGCCGCTGGTGTCATTGGTCAGTTTCACATTGTTGATTCTCGCGGCGCTGGAGGTGCTGCGGACTCGGGAGGAAAGGCCGAAGGACGCGAGGTTTGTGGCCCGGCCTGTTCCCTCCCCGGTGTCGCTTCCGTACGAGGAAGGGGCGCTCCTGCTCTCGCTCGGAATCACAGTCACCAACGTTGGCAAGAAGGTCTGCACAATCAACCCCCGCGACGTGCGAATCCGAGTCTGCTGGCTCTGGACCGTCGCGGCATCACCAAGCCTAGAGAACAACAACGACGTGTTGCCTCTGCGCGCGCCCCTGTCGTTGCAACCTGCCGAAACATGCACCCTGCATCTGGATGAGACGATACATAGCCGGATCCTGAACCAGCTGGCGCGGCTGCCGCGTTGGTTGACTTGGCTCCTGTTGTGGGGTGACGTAGACGTGGCTGGCGAGGTGTTTAGCACGCGCTTTCCGTCATATCGCAGGCTCGGTGACGATGCTGGACCTAGCCCCGCTTGAACAAGCGTCAGATCCCGACGCGCCTTGCCTAGTCTGCGAAGACTAATGTTCAGCGTCGAGTACCACCAGCCAGTGTTGTGGCGGGATGTACCGCTCGCCGTAGGCTATGGCCACGCCGGAGTAGGTCTGCTTAAACAGCGCTGCGTATGTCTTCTGGTAGGCTACGCGTCTATCGGCCGGCACGTCCTGCCAGCCAACAGGCTGCGGGAAGCCGTCCTTCTCCCGGTAATTGTGGACATTACGCATCTGGGTGAGGATCTCCATTAGGAGGGATTGGGCCAACCGCATCACTTTCTCGCGGTCGGCCCGGTAGTCCGGCATGGCAGCAACGGCCGAGACCATTGCTGCCATAACCTTTTCATACGCGCCCTCCGGCACACGCACCTTGAAACTGGCAACCGGGGCGCGAAAGCAGGACATCAGGCCACCTGAGACTTTTCAGCCGCTTCATGCGCGCAGGCGTAGCCGACTGTCCGATCATGCGCATGGATCATCTCGTTGATCTCTTCCATTACGCCTTCGACCTTTCGTTTCAGGTCGAGCAAATCGTTCCGCGCGGTCACGTCAGCGGGATCTTCCGCTTCCAGCACTAGGTCTGTGGATCCAAAGTCACCGACCTTGGACGCTGGCCAAGACAGCGCAACATGCGCATCGGCGTCGGTGGCCTCTAACGTCGCGAGGTCCGGCATGCTGACGAGCACCGCGGTGGGATGCTTGTGCTTGGTAAGGATGACGCGCTGGCCATGCTGGCTGACGAGATCAACGAGTTCGGCCAGACCTGCCCGAGCGTCCGTCACAGGAACTTCGAGCGCTTCGCCACGAGAAATGACGTATTCTTCATGTTTCATCTGTTCGATCTCCTTCAAAAGGACTCAAACAATATGTACATTTTTCCCCCACAAGTCAAGGTTTTTGTACGAAAATTGGATTCAACCCGGCGGCCAGCGTACATCTTGTCCGTCCTTCATGTGGAAGATTGCGGTTACTTGGTGCCCTGCTGAACCTTTTTTACGTACGTTACGTGCATCAGTCAAGCATTCAACGCGACGTTGTGTACATAAATGTTGCATCAAGGCCACGATTACTGTACGTTTAGCCTAACAGCGAACGTTCTCTTCAACCTTTGTACGTTAAAGCAAACGCAACACTTGCATTCGTTCCACCTGCTCCCAAGTCGAGAGTTTATGTACAGAACTGTAGCCGTCCTTAGTCGCGCGGGACGCACATAGGGACACCGTGAAGCACTGGAGGACGGAGTCATGGCATATCAGCAGGCGAATTGGATCACCATGCACGGGATCACCTTCGAGGCATCTGCTGCAATCGCTCTCCGTAAACTCGATCCAGCCGCGCGTCAAATCGTCATGGTCAATCTAGCTCGGTTGCGGCTCAGGATCCTGAAGACGCCGCTGAACGCCTCCACCCCCGACGTAGTTGTGCTCGAACACGTCCAGATCCGTGACCTGCGCGTCTGGTATGTCCGCAACGAGACCGACATGCTGGTCAAACGCTTTGAACGCACTATCCTCCGCTATCCTCTTGATACAGTTCACCTGCTTCATCGAGCAGAATTTCCAATAGAGCCTCTCGCTCCTGGCGCCTCTACAACCTACGGGGCTTCTGGCGAACTCGAGCCATACGATCATGAGACGCCGCTGCTGGCCGAAAGCCCACCAGTGGCCTTCTTGCTGACACTGCGCAATAGCCGGTTGCAGGTCGCACTCGACACGCGAGCAGACAGTGCGCTGGCTTGGCAGGCCGACTGGACCGC
Source organism: Cereibacter sphaeroides 2.4.1 (assembly GCF_000012905.2). NCBI lineage: Bacteria > Pseudomonadati > Pseudomonadota > Alphaproteobacteria > Rhodobacterales > Paracoccaceae > Cereibacter > Cereibacter sphaeroides. The sequence continues at coordinate 30,732 of NC_007490.2, forward strand.
ACCGCACTGGCCTCATGCGGGAAATGCACTGATGCTCGAGGCCCGGCTGATGCTAGACTTGAGGTTGCAGCACGATACCAGCATTCGCGGCGCGTTCCGGATCTGGCAAAGGGAGGACCATGGGAACGACCTGCCACAACCGCTGCCCGCACCGGCCCGCCAAACAAAAACCTATGTGACACGCCCCACCGCGCGCAGAGCGCGCCCGCATGACCTGACGGATCGCGTCGCTGCAGGGGACTACAGCCATCTTGCCCAAGTAAGCGCTATGATGCAGGCGATAGAGCTTCTGTCCCAAGGGCGGACCGATGGCTGGGCGCTGTGTCTCGACGCTTTAAAGGCCGCTGGGGACGACGTCTACTACGCCCTCTCGCTGGATGTAACACTGCGCAGGAGCACCCTGCGGCGGCGCTGGCAGGGGAAAGTCGACATCGAATGGTGAGTACGCGACGCGAGCTCGTCGTTATGCAGGCACAAGCACGCCAAGTGGGGAGACCTCGTCCGGAGCAGACTTTGCAAGCTGCCCCGTCCACCTACTACGATCCCTTGGCAAAGTATGCTGATCTGGCCCGGTTGCCTCGGTGCGACGTTCTGCGGCCCGAGAGCAAGCGCGTGTTCGAGAAGACTTGGCGGGTCTAAGGGGTTCGCGAGATCTGGCGTCAGTTGGATCGCGAAGGCTTCGATGTCGACCGTTGCACCGTCGCCAGGCTGATGAAGGGCATGGTATTTAAGGCGTTATCCGCCGCAGGCCGCATAAAACGACGGTGCCGGACAAGAAGGTTCCATGCCCATTGGACAAGGTGAGCCGTCAGTTCCGCGTGCCGGCTCCCAACATGCTCTGGGTCAGCGATTTCACCTACGTCGCCATCTAATGGCTTGTGTGCGCCGCCTATGGCCCATTGATTTCCCGGGTTCCGGATCGGGATGGGAGGGGCGAGCCTCGTTCTGAGGCTTCAGAAGGAGGCGACGATGCCGGATGGTGGTGAAGGGTTCGACGGCCGGATCGAGGTGATCCGGCGCACTCGTGGCTATCGGCGCTGGCCGGACGAGGTGAAGGCCACGGATCGTGGCGGAGAGCTTCCGCCTGGGCGTTCGTGTGGCAGAAATGGCGCGGCGGCACGGGGTTCTTGCGCACCAGCTTTCGGCTTGGCGGCGGCAAGCCCGGAAGGGGCTGCTCGCTCTGCCCGAGAACGCGGTGGAGGGTCTGGAGGCTGCCTTAGTGCCCCTGACGGTGGAGCCGGAGGTTGGCGCCGGACTGGATGGCCTGTCGGGCGTGGTCACCATCGAGATCGGCGTCGTCGTCCTGCGAGTTCCGGGTAATGTGCCGGCCGAACGGGCGGCGGCGCTGGTGCGGGCGCTGCGAGAGGCGGCATGATCATCGCCGGACAGCGGCTGCCGATCGTGGTGGCAACCCGGCCCGTCGACTTCCGCTGTGGCCATCAGGCGCTGGCGCTGATCGTGCAGGACCAGCTGAAGCTTGATCCGAACTAGGGCGTGACGGTGATCTTCCGCTCGGAGCGCGGTGACAGGCTGAAGATTTTGGTGTGGGACGGCAGTGGCCTGGTGCTGATCTACAAGCGGCTCGAGCAGGGAAACTTCGCTTGGCCGAAGATCCAGGACGGGGTCATGCGTCTGTTCCGGGCGCAATATGAGGCGCTGTTCGAGGGGCTGGAGTAGCGTCGGGTGGTGGCGCAGCGGGTGGCCCCACCGGCTGCGGCGGGGTGACTCAGGCGGCCCTTTCCGACCTTGTTTTATTGGGTTCACGGCCCGGATCGGGTAGAAGGGCACATGTCGTAGCCCGTCGATCTCAGCCGCTTTCCCGATCTTCCGCCCGAGGTGGTGAAGGCGTTTGAAGCCGCGAAGTTCGAACTCTCGGTGGAGCGCGCCGCGCGCCTGCACGAGCAGGCGGTGGTGGCCGAGAAGGATGCCTTCATCGCCGACCTCAAGGAGCTGATCGGGAAGCTGGAGGGCCAGATCGCGCAGTACCGGCAGGCGAAGTTCGGGCCCAAATCCGAGAAGCTCGATCCGGCCCAGCTGGAACTGGCACTGGAGGATCTGGAAACCGCCAAAGCCGAGACCGAGGCGCGCATCGCCGCGGTCGAGGAGAGGATCGCGGCCAGCGCTCCCGATGCGGAGTAGACGCCCCGCGCGCCCCGCAGGGCTCGTGCCCTGCCGGACCACCTGCCGCGGGTCGAACGGGTGATCGAGCCCGAGAGCATCGCCTGCCCGTGCGGCTGCGGGGACATGGCCCGGATCGGCGAGGACCGCACAGAGCGGCTCGACGTCATCCCGGCGCGCTATCAGGTCATCGTCACGATCCGCCCGAAATACGCCTGCCCGAAGGGGCGGATTGGCGTCGTCCAGGCCAAGGCTCCGGCGCATCTGCTGGAAGGCAGCTGGCCGACGGAGGCGCTGCTTGCCCATGTCGCCGTGGCCAAGCATTCCGAGCACATGCCGCTCAACCGGCAGGCCGTGGTCATGGCGCGGCTTGGCGTGCCGATCGACCGCTCGGTGCTGGCAGACTGGATGGGGCGGACGGGTGCGCTGATCGCGCCGGTGGTCGAGCGGATGGCGGAACTGCTGAAGGCGCGCAGCTCGCGGCTCAACATGGACGAAACCACCGCTCCGGTGCTGGATCCGGGGCGCGGCAAGACCAGGACCGGCTATCTCTGGGCCATGCTGCGGGATGACCGGGGATGGGCGGCCTCTGCCACCCGGGCTGGTCTTCCACTACCGCCCGGCCACAGCGGTGAGTTCGCCGACGAGATCCTCGACGGCTTCCACGGCACCATTCAGGTTGACGCCTATGGTGGCTACAGCCACCTGGCCATGGCCGGCCGGATGGGCGGTCAGCCGTTGAAGCTGGCGTTCTGCTGGGCCCACGGTCGGAGAAAGCTGATCAAGGCCAAGCCGAAGATGGGCTCGCCCATCTTCGGCTTGGCGCTCCTGCGCATCGCGCTGCTGGATCAGTTCTTCGCCTGGCTTGCCGCCCGGGTCTCGCGCGAGTCGGACCTCGGCGATGCCATGGCCTACATGCTCCGCCGCCAGGCCGGCTTCCGACTGTTTTTGGAAGACGGCCACGTCGACATCGACTCCAACCTAGTCGAGAACGCCATCCGCAGCCCGGCCATGAACGGCCGCAACGCACTCTTCGCGGGCCACGACGAGGGCGGACGGTCCTGGGCGCGTTCGCGAGCCTGATCGGCACCTGCAAGATGAATGGCGTCGAGCCTCACGCCTACCTGCTCGACCTGTTCACCCGGCTCGCCCACAGCCACCTCGACAAGGACATCGACGCGCTGATGCCTTGGGCCTACATCCCGGCGGCCAACACCAAGGCCCCCTCACAACCGGCGAAATGACCTCATCCGTGAGGACCCAGTGAGCTCATATGAGTTCCGACAATCAGCGGACGCCGGCGCCCTTGCCGGGCGACCGCAAGCCAGAATTCAATGGGCCAGAGACGCCGCTTACGGCTCACCCGCTACCGTTGCACAATCAAAGGCGCGTTGACACCTTTCCCGCTTCGGGTCCGAACAGAGGACTGAGTGAGGAAGCTGCGTGTTAGGCCGGAGGTGTCGCTGGAGAACAATGCATCTGCGTAATCGGCGGCCATGTGAGGATCGTGTATGGGCCCGGGGAGGGCCGCGAGCTGTGGGCACTGTTGCGCTAGGTCAGTGATCGCGATGACCTAGTCGCCGCCGTCGCGCTCCAGGTCGGCTCATTGTCGAAACAGCATCATGTTGGCGACCACCGCTCCGAGAAAGGGCCCGCGTGCACCCGAGTGACATCGGACGAAGGCGCAGTGCGGCACATGTAGTTCACAGCTGTGAACTCTGCTGGATAGGCCTCCAACGGCGTGATGTTCACAGCTGTGAACATCACGCCGCATCTCGTCGGGATATTAACGCCATAATCATCGGCCCGCAGGAAAACTCGCCCGCCGCGGCCTTCGTTGTGAGCGCGCGGAGGTATCCGCCGGGCGATCTGATTTCTGCAAAGCGCTCGAGCATGGCGACAACAACAATCGATGCCTGCTCTGGCCCCATAAAGCGCTGAGCTTCTTCCCAAGCGGACGCGCTGATCCCCATGGCCGGCCGCACATGGGACGCGGCGCTATAAAGTTGATGCCAGTGCCTGACTTCGCCTTGGTAGAAGGTCTTGAGCGATGGACAGCCAGCAATCACCAAATGGAGCGGGATCTTTGGCAAGCGTTTTGTCTCCGCTTCCTCCCCGCCAGCAACAGATGTATCCCTTTCAATATGTGGCGCGCCGGCCGCCGGCCCGCCTTTTTCTAAGGCCGGTTCAAGATCTATGGTTTCTTTATTTGAATTATGAAGGCGGCGCTCATAATGGGCATCATTGGTGATCATTTCTTCTGTTTCAGGGCCATCAATGATGTCGCGTGCCTGATCAAGGCGTGCTTCAAGGTCTTCTCGATATGCCGAAAGCTCTTCGAGAGTGAGCTTGCGGCGCAAGGCGCGCGCGGTCAGGACGGCTTTGTCGCGAAGCTGATCCCAGAGGCCAAGGCTTGGCTGGAGCTCCTCGCCGAACTCCGCTAGAGATGCGAGATCACGCCGCATGAGGCTCACGACCTCCCGCAGTCGGCGTACACGTTCTTCGGCCTCACGCACCGCCTCTGCAGCCCGTGCTACCTCTTCGGAACGGCGGTAAAGCGGCGAGAGATCAAAGCCGAAGGCCACTCGCTCTTCGCCGTGCTTGCGTACATACCTCTTCCCATTAGGGCTATCTCGGCGCATGAGCAAGCCAGCGTCCACCAGACGGGCAATGTGCCTGCGCATCGTAGAGCAAGGCATGCCATTCAGCCGCTCACAGATCGCCTTGTTGGATGGGAAGATGACCATGTCAGCGTTCCTGCCAAGTGCATCATCGGGAAAGAAGCTAAGAAGTCCCTGCAGTACAGTTAGATCGCGCTCGGAAATACCAAAGGTGGCCTGCGCCTTGGAGAGCTCGCGAAGGAGCTCCCACTTGCTGACGGGCTTGCCAGGAGCAGCCGCCTCAGGCTGCTGGACTACGCGCATATGAGCGAGCGAGATCGGCCGCATAAACGGCGAAATCGGTGTGTACTCCATGATGTCGTTCACGAAGGCATAGAAAAGCCGTTCCGCAAATCACATAAGACTTGCGGTTTGCGCGCTGGCCCACTACCTTGAAAGTGCTAAGATCAAAGTTGGGGTCTCGTGGAGCGCAAGCTTTGCGGGACCTTTTCTTTAGCCTGTACCGTGCCTCCTTTTTGTTGCTGCTCTGCCTCTCATCATGTCTCGCGCCTCCAGCGATCATGAAGCTGATCGAGGACGTCTTGCGCATTGGCGTCGAGCCACTGCGCAAAGGCATCGTCCACATCCGTAAGTTCCAGCCGTAGCGCTCGGGCTGACCTCTTAATGGCGCCCGCAGGCGCGCCTTCGATCAGAAGGGGTTTCGGTCTCGGCTTCTTGGCGGGAGAATTACCGTTGGTCTTTCTCACATAGCGTACAACGGCTTCAAAAGCCGTGACCGAAGGATCAACCTGGGGCTCTCCTTCGGCCTGTTCGCGTGCAGCCGCTTGGCCACGGGCATCACTCGCCACCCGGCAAAGCTCCTCCATATCCATGCCGGCATCGGGGAGTTCCTTTGCCAGCGACTCCCATCTTGGGCGCCCAATGCCGTGAGCCGGTCCGATCGCATGGGCCAAGGCAGTCCCGATCGCCTTGGCAACCGAGATCGACATCGACACCGCAGAACGGGTCGCATTCAGCACTTCGGCAATCTGAGCCTGCGAACCAAAGCCGCTGTCGAGAAGCTCCTGTGCGAAGAGGGCGCGCTCAATGTAGCTCAGGTCACGCCTTCCAGTATTCTCGGAAACTTGGGCGCGCAGCGCGGCTGTATCGTCCAAAATCGCGATAAGCGCTCGGACCTTCTTGACCTTGTCGGAGGCACGAATGGCCTCGAGACGGCGGCGTCCATAGACGAGGAGATAGCGATCCGTTTCGGTCGGGTGGCGCCTCACAAGGATGGGGACGGTCTGGCCGTTCTGCTCGATTGACGCGCGCAGATCATGCACATCCTTGGGGTCCAGGCGATCCGAATACCTCTCGTCCTGGATCTCGACCGGATCGAGTTCCCAGACATGGTGAGCATCAACAGCATCGCGCGCCGAGCGCAGCGCCCGATTACTTGACATCATGCTGCCCGGGGCAGGGGGCGTACCCGCCGCTGCGAGACTGTCCAGCATGGACATGCGCTTCTTCTTGCTGTCGGTCATCAGCGCCCCCACGTCATCTGGATAAGCTGGGCAATCTCGTCGTTGACAGCGTTCAGGCTTTCGATTGCCCGGTCATAGGTCGTCCGTGTGAAGGCGCTGCGTTCGACCTCGTAAAGGGTCTGTTTGGTCAAGCCGGCATCCGATATGGCCGTCGACTTGAGCATCGGCGCGTTCAAGACCTTGTCGCCATACATCGTCCGCAAGAAGGCGACGATGCGGTTCTGTGGTGCGTCTGTCGGCTCATAACGGGTCAAGAGGTACCGCATCCAGTCATGCGACATGTCGGCACCACTGTCGGCGATGACGTCCATCAGGTCGGCCGTCATTCTGAGGAACTGGCTCATCGACATCACGTCGAGCATCTCTGGATGGATTGTTACGAGAACGCCTGTCGCGGCCGACAGTGCTGACATGGTCAAGAATCCGAGCTGCGGAGGACAGTCGATGACGACCACGTCATACCGCTCGTCGACCTGCGCCAGCGCCTCTTTCACACGGAAGAAGAACAAACCAGCGTTGCCGCGAGAAAGCGCCCGCGGCGTCTCATGCTCGAACTCCATCAGTTCGAGATTTCCAGGAATCAGATCGAGGTTTGGGATGTATGTCTTTCGGATCACCTCTGTGATCGGGACGGGGTGTTCATAACGGATCGCATCATAGAGCGTGCCGCCGTCCAGCAGATCAAATTCAGGCTGAACCCCATGCAAGGCCGTCAAAGAAGCCTGCGGATCAAGGTCGATCGCTAGGACACGGTAGCCCTTGAGGGCCAACCTTTGAGCGAGATGCGCCGAGGAGGTCGTCTTTCCCGAGCCACCCTTGAAGTTCATCACGCCGATGATCTGCAGATGGTCACCGGCGCGACGACCGGGCAGATAATCTCCCGCCTTTCGAGCCGTTTTCTCTAGCAGAATTCTCAAGTTATGGATATCTTCAGCCGAATAATGTCGCCGGTTCCCCGAGGAAACTTCTGGCGACGGCCCCTTGCCATCAAGGTGGAGCTTTCTGAGGTAAGAGTCGTTAACGCCCAGCAGAGCAGCGGCCTCTCCAGAAGTGAATTTGCGCATAGACTTGGATGCATCGGGAGGGAACAGGCTCTCACGCTGCGAATGCAGTTGTGCCGCCAACAGCTCCGAGTGCTGACGGATCACAGCGTTCAGTTCTTCCTGTGTATCCACTCTGCTCATCTGCCCTCGCGCGCCCGCGGCGTGTTCACGGATTTCGGCGTTTAGTCACCCTTTTCCGTGACTATTGCCGTGGGAGTCAGATTCGTGCAAGCTCTTTCTAAATCTGGTGTCAGCCGCTGCTTGACTCACAAGCATAGGACGCCTTCGAGGACAGGCTTGCCCAAGCATCCAGTTGGATATACAGTCAGGGACGTTTATCACATAGGAGGTCACGATGCAGGTCGCAAAATGGGGCAACTCGCTGGCCGTCCGCTTGCCCGCGGAGCTTGTTCGGGAACTGGGTCTCAAGGAAGGCGATCAGATCGACTTGGTCAAGGACGACCACCAGGTCCGAGTCCGTCGCCTTGCTCGTGCGGATGAGGTGCTGATGGGTCTGCGCCGTTTCCGGGGCGCGTTGCCGGCTGCAGAGCGCCTTAGCCGCAACGACGCGCATGAGCGCTGAGTTCGCGGACACGAACGTCATCCTTTACCTGCTCGATAACGGACCGAAGGCTGACTGTGCCGAGGAAATTCTGGGTCATAGGCCCCGGATCAGCGTTCAGGTCCTGAACGAGACGCTGGTGAATTGCCGCCGCAAAGCCGGCCTCAGTTGGGAGGAAGCAGGAGCGTTTCTCGAAGGAGTGCGCGCCCTGTGTCCCGTCGAAAGCCTGACCATTCAGACCCATGACGTCGGCCGCGCCTTGGCGGAACGCTACGGCTTCTCGATCTACGACTCGATTATCGTCGCCAGCGCTTTGGTCGCGGGGTGCACCACCCTGTGGAGCGAGGACATGCAAGATGGCCTGCTGGTTGAAGGCCAGCTTCGCATCGTCAACCCCTTTGCATGAGCGGGCCGCCTGTGATCCTGGCACTGGCCACAATCTCGTACTCCTTCCATATTGTGAAGGATTTGCAGGGGTTGTTCGGCTAGTCAACCAGCCCCAGCCTCTCAGCCCTCTCCAGCAGCATTTTCACGGATGATGCCTGCCACTTGGTTCTCCCACGTGGGGTGCGTTCACGCATGGCCTCGAGGCGTTTGCAGATGTCCTGCAGGGTGATGTTCGGGTCTGCGCCTTTGATGGCGGCGATGATTGCGGGCAGTCGGTCGTCAGTTTCGCGGCGGCCGGCGCGGCCGAGGACGGTTTCGGGCAGGAAGCCGTCGCGGACATAGGCGTTGACGGCTCGCAGGAGCCGGCTCTGGGTCCAGCGCCGGGCCTCGGGCAGGGGGGCGTTGAGGATGCGCAGCACGTCTTCCCATGCCATGGCGGGGCGCAGGCGGCGGACGTGGGGCACCCAGTCCTGCGCTGTCTGGTTCAGGCGCTCCATGTAGCCGTCCTGTCGCGCGAGGCGGATCTTGCGCAGCGCTGCCGGATCGCGGGCGCGCAGGCCCGGGTTGCCGCCGATCCGGCCTTCGGTGCGGGCGCTGGCGAGGCCTGCCTTCGTGCGCTCGCGGATCAGGGCACGCTCGAACTCGGCCGTGGCGCCGAGGACCTGGAGGGTGAACTTGCCCTGGGGTGAGGCTGTGTCGATCGGGTCTGTCAGCGAACGGAAGAAGGCGCCCCTAGCCTCGAGGCGTTCGATGACCTCGAGGAGATGGGAGAGCGAGCGCGCGAGGCGGTCGATGCGGACGACGACGAGGGTATCGCCGCGGCCGATGCGCTCGAGCACCCGCGTCAGCACGGGGCGGGCACGGTTTCCGCCGGAGGCCTGTTCCTGGTGGATCTCGCTGCAGCCTGCGGCCTTGAGGGCCTGGGACTGGGGCAGGGGGGTCTGGTCCTCGGTGGAGACGCGGGCGTAGCCGATGAGGGGCATGGGGGGGGTGGTTTCCAGTTTCGGATGCTGCGAGTAAACGACCGTTTATAAACAGATGCAATGGTGCTCGCTTGAGCGCTGCTGAGCAGAAAGCCATTTGTTGACTGACGTTAAGCACGATCAGAGGGGGTTTCAGACCGTCGCGCATGTGCATAAAACAGAATGCGGAAAGCTGGCTGGAAGAAGTGGTGGGTAAAGCGCATATGCGCTGTATTTTGCGCGTAAAAGAACTAACTATCTGTTTTTAAATTTATAATTTAGGCCGTCTTTTCTGACGTTGAACAGGCTGAGGGGGTGGCCAAGGTCGATCAGGGATCCTGCGAAGGCCGAACGAAAGGGAGCCCGGCGATCCAGAGATAGGGCGGCGCGCCCTCGGTCGGTCGCGCAGACAGTCATCCATCACTCATGCGCCTGAAAAATCGCACTCTGAGAGGTTTGCAGCCAAGGCTCTATTCGCCGTGTGCAAACTGCCCGCTGCGTGTACACATGCAAATCAATCCCGTACGAATGCATGGGCGACCGGATCGCGTCGGTGTGCTATGCACGAAGGCTATCGGAAATTCTCATGAACATGTCGCACATCCTGCAGCACGACGAACTTGCGCCTTCCCTTCGCAGGAGGGTTCGCGGGCAGGTCGCAATCAGCAAGCCCGCTTCCTGTCCGCTGGGTCGTGGATCGGCAAGCTTGCAGCCCGACCCGTGCAAGCGCGTGATGCCCCTTTCCCGCGATCTTCGCGAGAAGACGGGCATGCTCCACAACCGGGCCGAAACGCTCCTCGGCTTGCCAAGCGGCATCATGGGCTGGGCCGATTACGTGGATTGGCTTCGGCATTTTCTAGCCTTGTACGATCCGATCGAACGTAGGATTGTGGCCTTTGGAGGCTGGAGCGGGTTGGCATCCTTCGACCCTGACCCGGGCCATTCGCGGCGCCTGATCCAGGATCTGCACGCCCTTGGCATCGACACCGACCGCATCCCGCGAGCACCGGCCGAATACTGCCCGCCGCTCACGAACTTCGCCCGGGCGCTCGGCGCCCGCTATGTGCTCGAGGGCTCTGCGCTTGGCGGCAGGGTCATCCTGCATCATCTGAAGAAGCGCATCGGCGACGAAATCGGGAATGCGACTGCCTTCTTTGGCGGCCCGTCCCACGGGACCGCGACGCACTGGCGTGCCTTCCAGGCTGCGCTGGACCGGTTCGGTGCGGCACATCCCGACAAGAGGGCGGATGTGCTGGCCGGCGCCGCCGCGACCTTCACGGCGCTCCTCGAATGGTTCACCCCTTTTGTGGCAGCCCGGCGGGTATGACCGCCCTCCGCCGCCATGCAGGTCTTTGCCGCACGTTTGCCAGAACTTCGTTGTGCGGGGGTGCCTCATGACGATCTCTGGGGGCACCTTCGACCCTTCGATCTGCGAGATGGAACCGATCGCCACGCCCGGCGCGATCCAGCCGCACGGAGCGCTGATGACCGCGCGGGCCGACAGCGGCCGCGTCGCCCATGCCAGCGTCAACTTGGGCGAGATCCTCGGCCTGCCCGCGGCCTCGGTTCTGGGGGCGCCCATCGGAGAGGTGATCGGGCGCGTCAACGAGATCTTGCTGCGCGAGGCGCGTCGTAGCGGCTCCGAGACGCCGGAAACAATCGGGTCCTTCCGCAGAAGCGACGGACAGCTGCTGCATCTCCATGCGTTCCAGTCGGGCGACTACATGTGCCTCGACATCGAGCCGGTGCGCGATGAGGATGGCCGGCTCCCTCCGGGAGCCAGGCAATCGGTTATCGAGACCTTCTCCAGCGCCATGACGCAGGTGGAACTCTGCGAGCTCGCGGTTCACGGGCTGCAGCTGGTGCTGGGCTATGACCGGGTGATGGCCTATCGCTTCGGCGCTGACGGACATGGCGAGGTTATCGCCGAGCGGCGCCGGCAGGATCTCGAGCCTTACCTGGGCTTGCACTACCCGGCATCGGACATTCCGCAAATCGCGCGCGCGCTCTACCTGCGCCAGAGGGTGGGTGCCATTGCGGATGCGTGCTACCGGCCGGTTCCGTTGCTCGGCCATCCCGAGCTCGACGACGGCAAGCCCCTCGACCTGACGCACAGTTCGCTGCGCAGCGTCTCGCCGGTCCATCTCGACTACATGCAGAACATGAACACGGCGGCCAGCCTGACCATCGGGCTGGCCGACGGCGACAGGCTGTGGGGGATGCTGGTCTGCCACAACACGACCCCCCGTATTGCCGGCCCCGAGTGGCGTGCGGCGGCGGGCATGATCGGGCAAGTGGTCTCGCTGCTCCTGAGCCGGCTGGGCGAGGTCGAGAATGCCGCCGAGACACTGGCCCGGCAGTCGACGCTCTCGACGCTGGTCGAACGGCTATCGACCGGTGATACGCTGGCTGCGGCATTTGTCGCGGCAGATCAGCTGATCCTCGATCTGGTCGGAGCCAGTGCCGCGGTCGTGCGGCTGGCTGGACAGGAATTGCACTTCGGGCGGACGCCGCCGGTCGATGCGATGCAGAAGGTCCTGGACAGTCTGGGTCGCCCCTCGCCCCTGGAGGTGCTGTCCCTCGACGACGTCACCCTGCGCCATCCCGAGCTGCCAGAGCTGCTGGCGGCCGGAAGCGGCATCCTGCTGCTCCCCCTGACATCCGGGGACGGAGATCTGATCGCCTGGTTCCGCCCTGAGCATGTGCAGACGATCACCTGGGGTGGCAATCCGGCCGAACATGGCACTTGGAACCCGGCAACGCAGCGGATGAGACCGCGCGCCTCGTTCGACGCCTGGAAGGAGACAGTCACCGGCCGCTCGCTTCCCTGGACCTCCGCCGAGCGAAATTGCGCGCGCGAGCTGGGTGAGGCGATCGCCGCCGAGATGGCGCAGCGAACTCGGGCCGAACTCGCGCGGCTGCGCCATTACGACCCGCTGACCGGCCTTGCGAACCGCAGCTACCTTCAGGAGCGCCTGGCGCAGGACGGCCAGTCGGCGGCGGCCTTGCTCTTCATCGACCTCGACCGGTTCAAGGCCGTGAACGACTCGATGGGGCACGGCGTGGGCGACGGGCTGCTGATCGAAGTGGCACGCAGCCTCGTGGCAACCGTGCGTCCCCATGATCTGGTGGTCCGGCTCGGCGGTGACGAGTTTGTTGTGCTCTGTCACCGACTGGACGCGGCCGGGATCGTCAGCCTCGCCGAGCGGCTGCGGCAAGTGCTCGAGCAGCCCTTCGAGGTTGCTGGCCGCAAATGCCACATCTCCGCCAGCATCGGAATCGCAATGGCGGACAGCATCGGCGATCTGGATCTGGTGCGGGCGGCCGACATCGCGATGTATGCCGCCAAGAAGAACGGTGGCAACCGGGGCGAGCTGTTCCGCCCCTCGCTGTACGAGGAGACGACGCAGCTCGTCGAACTCGACAACGACATGCGCGGAGCAATCGAAAGCGAACAGTTTCACCTCGTGTATCAGCCGATCTTCGCCCTCAACCCGGAGACAGAGAGGCTGGTGGGGTTCGAGGCTCTGCTGCGCTGGGACCATCCGCTCCACGGTGCCCTGCAGCCCGGCATCTTCATCCCGCTCGCGGAAAGACTTGGGCACATCCATGCAATGGGCAACTGGGTCCTGCGTCGCGCGATCCTGCAGCTGCAAGCCTTCCGATCCGCCGGCCCGGAGCTGGATCTGAAGATGAACGTGAACGTGTCGCCCCTACAGCTGGCAAGGCCGGACTTTCTGGCGCGTCTCGCCGACTTGCTGGCGCAGGTGCCCGACCTCCCGCGCCACGCACTTTGCCTCGAGATCACCGAGACGTCCCTGAGCGACGAGGCCGTCTCCGAGGCCTTGATCTCGATCCGGGCGCTCGGGGTGCGGATCGCCATCGACGATTTCGGCACAGGCTTCTCGTCGTTGGCCTGCCTGCGCCGACTGCCGGTGGATGTTGCGAAGCTGGACCGGGCCTTTCTCGGCGGCGGTCATACCGCGGCCCAGGACCATAGGTTCTTTGCCGCGGTCACCGGGCTGGTCCATGCGGCGGATCTGAAGGTGGTGCAGGAGGGCATCGAGACACTCGATCAGCTTGCCCTCGTTCGCGCGGCCGGGGCTGATTTCGCTCAGGGCTTCCACCTCGCCGCCCCACTCTCCATCGCCGCCGCGCTTGGCCTGATCGCGGCATCACGAAAGGAATGACGCGGACCGGCGTGACGTGCCCCAAGGGTGTGGTTCGCTGTCAATGTTAATGCGTCGTAGATCTTGGCGCCACGGTTGAGGAGGCCGGCGTAGCGGGTGTAATTGGCAAGCCGGAAATCTCACTGCCAGTGGCGCCGGGAGTCGGCAGTGAAGCGATGAACGCGGGAGCCTTGTGGTTTAGTGGTGGCGCCAGGTCTCGACCACGATCCGGGCCGCGGCCAGGCTGTAGAAGATCTCGCCGGTCAGCAGCTCTTCGCGGAGCTTGGAGTTGAAGCTCTCGCAGTAGCAGTCCTCCACTGGCTGCCGGGCCGGACGAAAGCAGTACGGGCACCGACAGTGGGGTAGGCCGCGCACCTTCAGAGCATGCGCCGCAGGCTCTGTCAGGCGCTTTCCCTGCACAATCGGCAACACCCCACTGGCAAGTTCTTCTCGCTGGTGTCATATTAAGTCCGGGCTGCGGCATGCAGCAGAACCTGAAGGTTTCCATGAACGCAAGGACCGACAGCATCCGCGATCTGGCCGTGCCGCTGGGATCCGACGTCTTCCTGCGTTCGCTGCTTCGGGAACTGGCCGGCACGCTTGAGAAGGTCGTTGGCCTCGACGAAGCGTCTGGATACATCAGCGTTGTCGGCAGCGCGATGGGCGAGCATATCGATGGCGCCTACCGCGGTGCTCTGCAGGTTGAAACGCTTAGCCGAGATCAGGTCGGCGCGGTGCTGGTGGATCTGAAGCGGCGTATCGAGGGCGATTTCTACATCCTCGAAGAGCGCGAAGAGCGTATCGTATTCGGCAACCGGCGCTGCCCCTTCCGCGAGCATGTGCTGGGTCGTCCATCGCTCTGCATGATGACCTCGAACGTCTTTGGCTCGATCGCGGCCGAGAATCTCGGCTATGCGAGGGTTGATATCGAGCAGTCGATCGCAGCGGGCGACGTGGGCTGCCGCGTGGTGGTATATTTTACCCCGAAGGAGACACCCGAACCTAACGCACGCGAGTATTTTAGGCGACAGGAGTGATGGCGGCAGGGATCGAGCAGTCGCTTCTGGATTTCCTTCAGGAGCCGGTCTTCCTTCTGACGCCGCAGGGCCGGATCATGCGTGCCAATGCTGCCGCCCTGCGCCTCATCGGCGGTGACCGCAGTGGCGAGGATCTGGGTTCCTTTCTTGAGACGCCGTCCAATGAGTTTCGGGCATGGCTGAGGTGCTGCTCGGGAACATCGAGCCCAATGGCAGGCCAGTTGCTGTTCCGCCAGCCGGAGGCGGGACCCCGGCGCCTGCGGATGCAGGGGGCGAGGCTGCGCGAGGCGGGCGGGCATGTTATGATAGCGGTACGATGCACGGCCCCCGACTCCGACCGCTTCTCGGTACTCAAGAAGGAGGTGGCACAGCTGAATGCGGAGGCGCATGCGCGCCGCCAGCGCCAGTCGCTTCTGGAAGAGGCACTACACCGCAACATGATCATGCTGCGCGAACTCAACCACCGGGTGAAGAACAACATCCAGCTCATGGTCGGGCTCTTTTCGGCTGCCATCCGCGAGACCGGATCCGAGGAGGTGAGGGATGTGCTTCAGGCGGCCAACCAGCGCCTCCTTGCGGTCGGCGCGGCGCAGGCGCTGATGTACGAGACACAGCAAGTTTCGATGGTCTCTTCCGCCGCGTTCCTGGAGGCTCTGGCAAGCACCCTGTCGGTCACCCTTGGCCCCGAGGTGCGCCTCGAGGTTTCAGCTACCGAGGGGAGGCTGTCCAGTGAGGCCACCTTCCCGCTGGCGCTGATCGTGAACGAACTGGTGACGAACGCGGTCAAGCACGGGCTTCGCGGTGGGACAGGGGCGGTCCGCATCGTGTTGGATAGACAGGGGCATGAATTCACGCTGATCGTGCAGGATGACGGCCCCGGGATTGTGACGGCTGGCTCGTGGCGCCGCTCCTCAGGACTGGGCATCGTGAAGGGACTGTGTCGCCAGCTTGGAGCCGAGCTACGAATCGAAAAACAAGATGGGGCGCGCATTATCGTGCGGTTCACCGATAGCGGGAACGAATTCCTTACATGACCCTTTATAGCGTCGCGCCGCCTCAGGCTCCGGAAGACGCCAGCAAATTGGCGGCGACGTTGGAAAACGTGGGCGCAGGTCGGAAGCCGCCTGCCCGCATCCTCGTGGTCGAGGACGAGTGGCTAGTCGCCTGCGAGATCGAGGCCGCGCTCGCAGACGAGGGATTGGAAGTCGTCGGCATCGCCGCTAGCGCTGAGGAGGCACTCCAAATGGCCGAGGTTCATATGCCCGAACTGGTCTTGATGGACATCCGGATCCGTGGCAACGGCGACGGAATCTACGCGGCCCTCGAGATCAGCCGTCGCTTTGGCCTACGGTCCCTCTTCGTGTCCGCCAATGACGATCCCGGAACCCGCGAGCGTGCTCAGGCGGCTCATCCGCTAGGCTGGTTGCCGAAGCCCTTTTCGACAATGCAGCTCGTTTCGGCCGTCGAAGAGGCGCTGCGGGGCCTTCGACCCTGACGGTGATAATTGTCACACAGAAGTGAGCCGGGTTCGCAGTTACCCCGCGGACTTGGCCAAGGGGGGTCCGAACTAGGCCGCATTGCAGACAAATAGAGCTTCGAATTCCTCGTGGATTCGGTGGCAGAAGGCGGAATGCAGTCGCTTCGAGTTGTAGACCTGCTCCATGAACACAAACAAGCGGCAGCCAATCGGGGCGCGAATACGGAGACCTAAACACAGGTCTCTAGGCTCAGGACCCGTTGATCTGCTTGCGCCGCGCCGGCCGGCGTGATTCGCGGCCCTCGATCAACGGGGGGCCACGATGAGCAATCTCTTCTGGTGACGGAAGCGCAGATGGAGCGGCTGCCGCCGTTCTTTCCGAGGAGCCATGGCAGGCCGCGGGTCGATGATCGAAGAGTGTTGAGCGGCATAATCTTCATCAACCGCAATGGCTTACGATGGTGCGATGCCCCCAAGGAATACGGTCCGGCCAAGACCCTGTACAACCGCTGGAAGCGTTGGAGCGACAATGGTGTCTTCGCACGGATCATGATGGGTCTGGGCGAAACACCTGAGCCTTTCTTCGGGCAGACCTTCTTCACCTGTGGATATCGTAACGTTGTGCGCGCGGGGGGCCGGCCTCTCTGGTTTTGGGTAGCGGCGAGGAACATCGTGGGAGGCGCTGGTGACAGCCGAACCCGGCCTTGTCGAGAGCGTCTTGGTCGGTGCCCGATCGGAACCAATGGGGTTTCCGCCCTTCGCCTGCTGGCGCGATCGCTGCAGCACGGCCGAGCTCCTCCGCTTATCACTGCCCTATTCACGAGCTCGAGGTCTGCCAAGGACGGCAAATCCAAGTGGCAGCCGCTTGGAATCGCGGCGCACATGGTTTAAAGGCGGGGCATTCGTCAGGACCCGGGTGCGATCCCCGGGTGGCTCCTCCGGCCGCCGATCCGCCGGACCACCGTTCAAAACAGACGGAACGTTACCGGCGGGCCAAGGGCCACTGCCGGTCCAGAACGGATTATTCATGATTTCTTTGACCACCTACCGCCAGGAGTGGCTGGGCAACCTGCGGGGCGACCTGCTTTCGGGCATTGTCGTGGCGCTTGCCCTCATCCCCGAGGCCATCGCCTTCTCTATCATCGCCGGGGTCGATCCGAAGGTGGGGCTCTACGCCTCCTTCTCGATCGCCGTCATCACCGCCATCGCGGGCGGACGGCCAGGGATGATCTCGGCCGCCACCGCCGCGACCGCCGTGCTGATGGTGACCCTCGTGCGCGATCACGGGCTGGAATATCTGCTGGCGGCGACCGTGCTGGCGGGGCTGATCCAGACCAGCGCGGGCTTCCTGCGGCTGGGCTTCGTCATGCGCTACGTTTCGCGCTCGGTGATGACGGGCTTCGTCAATGCGCTGGCGATCCTGATCTTCCTGGCGCAGCTGCCCGAACTCGATCCCCGGACCGTGCCGCCACTGACCTACCTGCTGGTGGCGGGCGGGCTTGCGATCATCTACCTGTTCCCGCGGATCACCCGCGCCGTGCCCTCGCCGCTCGTCACCATCGTCGTGCTGACGGCGCTGACCTTCGCGCTGGGGCTCGATGTGCGGACGGTGGGCGACATGGGCGCGCTGCCCGACACGCTGCCCATGTTCCTGATCCCCGACATCCCCCTGACCTTCGAGACGCTGCAGATCATCCTGCCCTATTCCATCGCCGTCGCGGTGGTGGGGCTTCTGGAAAGCCTGATGACGCAGAACATCGTGGACGACCTGACCGACACGCGCTCGAACCGCAACCAGGAGTGCATCGGCCAGGGTCTGGCCAACACCGCCACCGGCTTCATCGGCGGCATGGCGGGCTGCGCCATGATCGGCCAGTCGATCATCAACGTGAAGTCGGGCGGGCGCGGGCGACTGTCGTCCTTTGCCGCCGGGGTCTACCTGCTGTTCATGGTGGTCGTGCTGGGCGATCTGGTCAGCCGGATCCCGATGGCGGCGCTGGTGGCGATCATGATCATGGTCTCGATCGGCACCTTCTCGTGGTCGTCAGTGAAGTCGCTGCGCACCCATCCGCGCTCGTCCTCGGTGGTGATGCTGGCGACGGTGGCGACCGTGGTCTGGACCCACAATCTGGCCATCGGCGTTCTGGTGGGCGTCCTGCTGTCGGGGATCTTCTTCGCGGCCAAGATCGCGCAGCTGTTCGGTGTGACATCAGAGCTGTCTAAGGACGGGCGCGAACGGATCTATAGGGTCGAGGGCCAGCTGTTCTATGCCTCGGTCGAGGATTTCATGGCGGCCTTCGACTTCCGTGAGGCACTCGACCGCGTGGTGATCGACGTGAGCCGCGCCCATATCTGGGACATCTCGTCGGTTCAGGCGCTGGACATGGCGGTGCTGAAGTTCCGCCGCGAAGGTGCCGAGGTGCGGATCGTTGGTATGAACGAGGCCTCGGAAACCATGGTGGACCGGCTGGCCATCCATGACAAGCCGGGCGCGATGGACCGGCTGGTGGCGCATTGAGAGAGGATGAGATGACGGACAGGATTTTGGCGCTGGTGGACGGTTCGGACTTCTCGCGCAGCGTCTGCCTGCATGCGGCTTGGATCGCGCAGAGGCTCGAGCTTCCAGTGGACCTCCTGCATGTGCTGGGCCGACGAGAGGCGGCGGACCGGGGTGACCGTTCCGGTGCGCTCTCGCTGGGGGCGCGGACCGCGCTGCTCGAGGAACTGGCCGCGCTCGATGCAGCGCGGGCGCGGCTGGCGCAGGCAAAGGGGCGGGCGATCCTCGAGGATGCGCAGGCGATCCTGGCCGCCGAGAGCGTCGAGGCGACGCCCCATCTGCGGCAGGGAGACCTGATCGACACGGTGGCCGAGATCGAGCCCTCCATCCGGGCGCTGGTGGTCGGCAAGAGGGGCGAGGCGGCAGGCTTCGCCAGCGACCATCTCGGCTCGAACCTCGAGCGCATCCTGCGGGCGACGACGGTGCCGGTCTTCATCGCGACCGCAGACTACCGGCCGGTGCGCAAGGTGTTGGTGGCCTATGACGGCGGCGCCAGCGCGCGTGTGGCGATCGACCGGATGGCGGCGAGCCCGGTATTCCGCGGCCTTGCGATCACGCTGACCTGCGCGGGCAACGCGGACGAGGCCAGCCGCAAGCTCGAGCGCGCCCGCGGCACGCTTCTGGCCGCCGGAGTCGAGGTCGAGACCTGCATTGTTCCCGGAGAGCCCGAGGTGGCGCTGCAAGCAAAGATCGAGGCCGAGGGCTTTGACCTGCTGGTGATGGGCGCCTATGGCCACAGCCGGATCCGCAGCCTGATCATCGGCTCGACCACCACCGCCCTGATCCGCGCCTGCACCATCCCCATGCTGGTCTACCGGTAGTCCGGGATGGAGGAAGATTTTGCCGTCCGCTACGGCCCGCGCCTGCGCGCCGAACTTGCCGAACTGAGAGCCGCGTCCGAGGGCGCGCTCGAGGCCCGGCGCCCGGTGGAGTTGGATCAGCAGAGCGTCGGTCGGCTTTCGCGGATGGATGCGCTGCAGGGTCAGGCGATGGCGCAGGCGGTGGATGTCCGCCGCGCCGCCCGCCAGCGTGTGGTGGAAGCCGCGCTGTCGCGACTGGAAAGCGGCGAATTCGGCTGGTGCGAGGCCTGTGGCGAGCATATCGGCGTGAAGCGGCTGGACCTAGACCCAACGCTCGTGCGTTGCGTGGGCTGCGCGCGCTGAAAGGCGCGTCGGTTCCAAGGATATTCTCGAAATGATGACGACAAGGACGCCGTCCCTCAGCGAGCTCACGGGGCGGCAGGCCAGCTGGATTGCCGGCGGGCTGGTGATGACACTGGCGACCATGCCGGGCCAGACCAACTTCATCGCGCAGTTCAATGCGGTGCTGCGGGCCGAGTTCGGCCTGAGCAGCGGCCTGTTCGGCGGCCTCTACACGCTCGCGACCCTGACCAGCGCTACGGGGCTGATCTTCGCCGGGGCCCTGGCCGACCGGATCGCGCCGCGGAAGCTGGCCTTGGCGATCATGGCCGGGCTCGCGGCGACGGCCCTTCTCATGTCTCAGGTCCAGAACCTGCCGCTGCTGGTGGTGGCGCTGGCCCTGCTGCGCTTCTTCGGGCAGGGGATGCTGATGCATGTGGCGCTGACCGCCATGGCGCGCTGGTTCGACAGGTTTCGCGGGCGGGCCCTGTCCTTCGCGATGTTCGGCATCACGCTGGGGGATTCAATCCTACCCTTCATGCTGACCGTCTCGATCACGGCCTTCGGCTGGCGGACCGTCTGGATCGGCACGGCCTGCACGCTGGCCCTGGCGTTGATGCCGCTGGTGTTCCTCCTGCTGCGCCGCTCGCCGGAAGGAGGGGCCGTCCCGGCAGGAGGCCCTGCGCCGGCGGCGACCGGTCTCGAGTGGCGCCGCGCGCGCGTGCTGCGGGATCCGCTGTTCTGGGCGATCCTGCCGGGCATCATGGCGATGCCCGGGATCGGGACGCTCTTCATCTTCCATCAGGCCAATCTGGTGGAGGCGAAAGGCTGGGATCTGACCACCTTCACCGCCTTCTTCCCCGTTCTGGCGGTGACGGTTGCGGCCTCGTCGCTCGCCGCAGGCGTTCTCGTCGACCGGCTGGGCGCCTGGCGGCTGATGCCCGTCCTGCTCCTGCCACTTTCGGCCGCCTGCCTCGTGGTGGCGGCCCTGACCCCGGTCTGGTCCATCCCGCTAATCTTCCTCGGCTTCGGTCTAACCCAAGGCGTGATGAACCCCGTCATGGGCGCCGTATGGGTGGAACTCTACGGCAGCGCCCACATCGGCGCCGTGCGGTCGCTGGCCACCGCGGCGCTTGTCGCGGCCTCGGCAATCGGGCCTGGCCTCGCGGGCTGGCTGCTCGACGCCGGCATCCCCCTTGAGCGGCAGGCGGTGTGCTACGCCGCGTTCTGCCTTGCCTGCACAGCGATCTACGCGCTCCTCCAACCGCGGCTCCGCCGACGAACGGTTGCGAGCGCTACTGGCTGACCGGACACGTACGCGCGAGACAGGATGTCTTTGCACCCCACTAGTCCGGGAACGAGGATCTGATCGCGGTTGCGGGGCGCGTGGGCGCCGCGAGCCCTTCGCCGGCTGATCCAGATCAAGGCCAGGTGATCCATCGCATGCGCATAAACGCATGAGACGGAGTCGCCGCCATGATCCAGATACTCTCGGCGCTTGCCGAACCTACCCGCCTTGCAGCCCTCAGTCTCCTGTGGGACGGCAGCGAGCATTGCGTGTGCGAGTTGATGACGCGTCTCGGCGCCACGCAAAGCCGGATGTCGCGGCACATGCAGGTGCTGAAGCAGGCGGGCCTGGTCACCGACCGTCGCGATGCTCAATGGGTGCGCTACCGGCTGAACCCTGAGATGGCACCGGCCGTGCGCACCGTCCTTGCCGCCGTCATGGCATCGCTGGCCGAGGATCGGAAAGCGGCATGAGCGTGCAGTCCACCCCTACCCCCCGCGCGGCCTCGCCCCTGATCTGGACGGCCGGCGTTCTGGCCGCCGTCATGCTCTGGTGGCTCGTCTATCGCCAGCTTGTCCCGGCCTCCGAGACGATCGTGGCGCTTCTTCCGGTCGAACGGCACAGCCACACCGGCGAGGCGCTGGCCTTCTTCTTCTACGACGTGCCCAAGGTGATGCTGCTTCTGGCACTGATCGTCTTTGCCATGGGAGTCGTGCGCAGCTTCTTCAGCCCCGAGCGCACCCGCGCGCTGCTGGCGGGCAAGCGCGAGGGCGTGGGCAATGTTATGGCCGCCAGCCTCGGGGTGGTGACGCCGTTCTGTTCCTGCTCGGCGGTGCCGCTGTTCATCGGCCTCGTCTCGGCCGGGGTGCCGCTGGGGGTGACGTTTTCCTTCCTGATCTCGGCGCCGATGGTGAACGAGGTGGCGCTGGTGCTGCTGTTCGGCCTTGTCGGCTGGGAGGTCGCGCTGACCTATTTCGGGTTCGGCCTGCTGATCGCCATCGTTGCGGGCTGGGTGATCGGCCGGCTGAATCTGGAGGGCTGGCTGCAGGACTGGGTGCGCGACATCCATTCCGGCGCCGCGACCCCGGCGGCCGTGGACGGGGCGCGGCTGACGCTGGTCGACCGCTACCGGCTGGGGCTTGAAGCGGTGCGCGAAATCTTCGGCCGGGTGTGGAAATGGATCATCCTCGGCATCGGGATGGGCGCGCTGATCCACGGCTATGTGCCCGAGGACCTGATGGTGCGCATCATGGGGGCGGAGGCCTGGTGGTCGGTGCCGGCCGCGGTCATCATGGGCATCCCGATGTACACCAACGCCGCCGGCGTGATCCCGATCGTCGAGGCACTGCTGGGCAAGGGCGCGGCGCTCGGCACGGTGCTGGCCTTCATGATGTCGGTGATCGCGCTCTCGTTGCCCGAGATGATCATCCTGCGTCAGGTGCTGACGCTCCGGCTGATCGCGGTCTTCGTGGGGGTGGTGGGCGCCGGCATCCTCGCCGTGGGCTTCCTGTTCAACCTGCTGTTCTGAAAGGGCTTTCCAATGGATATTAAGGTGCTCGGCCCCGGTTGCGTGAAATGTCGCGCGACCGTCGAGGTGATCGAGGAGGCGGCGAAGGCCCAAGGCGTGCCGGTGACCGTGACCAAGGTCGAGGGCATGCGTGAGATCGTGGGCTATGGCGTCATGTCCACCCCCGGCGTCGTGGTCGAGGGGAGGGTGGTCCACACCGGCTCGGTCCCCACGCGCGATCAGGTGAAGGAGTGGCTGAAATGACCGCCCGCGAGTTGCCCGAGGCGCGCCAGCTTTGCCCGACCTCGACCCGAAAAGCGCTGGCTTCGGGCGCGCTGCTCGTCGACGTGCGCGAGGCCGACGAGCAGGCCGCCGTGGGCTTTGCCGAGGCCGAGGTCCTGTCGATCCCGCTCAGCCAGTTCGAGGCGCGCTGTGCCGAGGTGCTACGCGAGCGCGAGGTGGTGGTGGCCTGGCGCTTCCGGGTTGATCACGACGATCTGCGGAACGTCCGGCTCCCGAAGGCGTGCGATCATCGCGTGGGCCAGCTTGCGGACCCGAAATACTGGCTGCCGTTGTAAAGTGGCCACCGCGCCGGCCGCCGATCGCGCGTCTCGATCCGGCGCCAGCGCTGCAAGCCTTCCGGGCGCGGCTGCTTCTTGTGCTGGGCGACGAAGTCACGATTGACCACATATGGCTCGTCGGCCAGATCCCGGCGCAGGGCAACACGAGCCACTGGCTGATTGCGCGCAGGGAGGATCCGGGCAATCTCAACGTGTTCCCGGTCCGGCGTGGCAACTGAGGAATCATGCCGCGCGGGCTTTACACAACCGAAACGTGCGCAACCTACTGGCCGAGGCGCTGCCGCCGAGGTCTACGGTGCCTCCCGATAGCACGATCCTGCCGCGCTGGCGGGAGGCGGACCACCATCGTCAGGCGGGCACTACGAACGTGCTCGTTTTGGGCGAACGCTATGGCATGGGCTCGTCGCGCGACTGGGCGACCGAGGGGCCGGCGCTTCTTGGCGTGCACGCGGTCCTAGCGGTCGGCTTCGACCGGATCCACCGTGCGAACTTGATCGTCATTGGCATCCCGCCGGTGAAGCTGCCGCCGGGGATCACGCCGGAAGGCCTGGGCCTACGGGGCACGGACGAGATCGAGGTGGTGATGACCTGCCCGATGGTGACGATCCACCGGTGCGATGGACGTGTGGACGCCCTGTGCGTCAGGCTGGCTGCCGAGACATCACTCGTGGCGTAGACGCTGAGCGACGGCGGCCTTCGGCCTCTGGGTCTCCGGCGCAGCATCGCGCGTGGCGGGGCTACCTGACGCCCCGGCTCCGGGCGAATTCCGCGCGAGGCGTGGCATGATGCGGGCGTGCGCGGGGCGGGCCGCGGCCCTGACCGCCCGCGATCCGCTGCTGTTTCCGTCGCGACCGCAGGGGAAGGGATGCCGGGCACCAACGCCGGACGACGCGCGGACCGAAACGAAGCGCCAGTCACGATCCCTGTTGCGTGATATCCGTAGCAGGTTCTGTCTTCCCTTGAGAGGCCGGGCGTACTTTGCAGCGGTAGCCGACCGCCAACCCGGCAGCAACATTCTGATCAGGAACATTTATCAACTTAAGGATTAGTTTTATCCTAGTAAGATCGCCTCGATTGCAGCATGGTCGAGGTCTACCTTGGATCCCGGTTTCATCCCGGGTGGCTATTCCGGCCGCCAATCCGCCGGAGCGACGTTCCCCGATTCCGACCTCCCGATCCGGGCGGCTGCTGGCAAGGAGTGGAAAGAAAGCGATGCCACGCCATACCCGTCAGACGGACGTTCTGCGTCCGCCACAAGTGCTGCCGAGTCAGGCCCCCGCTCAGGACCCCTCACCTCGGGTCGAGCGCATGCGCGTTCTCTTCACGTTGGGCGACCCTTACCTGCCGCAGCGCTCGGGCGGCGCCCAGTCCAGCACAGACCAGCTGGTGCGCGCGCTGCTCGCCGAGGGGCATTCGGCCGCCGTGCTCTCTGGCCTCGAGGGCGGCGGCTGGGTCGAACTTTACAGCCGGCTCCAGCGCCGCGTCCTGCGGCGGCATTATGCGGTCGACCGCGCGCGGGGCTACCCCGTCTTTCGCACCTGGGATCCGCGCGACGCGGGCGAGGTGATCCGCCGCTTCCGCCCGCATGTGGCGGTGGTCCAGAACGACAATACCGGGCGCGCTCTCGCCCTCGCCCGCTCCTTTGAGGCCGAGGGCATCGCGGTCGTCTTCTACTTCCGCAACGTAGACTTCGAAGACATCGGCGGCGATCCGGCCTCGGTGCGATCTGCCGCCTATATCGCCAATTCGCGCTTCACCGCCACTAGTTGCCGGACGGCCTTCGGCATCCGCCCGCGGGTCATCCCGCCCTTGGTCGAATCGGCTCTTTACCGCACGGAAAGCAGCCGCGAGAACGTCACCTTCATCAATCCGGTGCCGGTGAAGGGGCTTGAGATCGCCCTTGGCGTGGCAGGCCACTGCCCCGACATCCCCTTCGTCTTTCAGGAGAGTTGGCCGCTCAGCCCCGAGCGGCGTGCGGCGCTGGAGGCGCGCCTGGCGGATCTGCCTAACGTGCGGCCGCAGGGCCGCACCGCCGACATGAAGGCAGTCTACGGCAAGGCGCGATTTGTCCTCGCCCCGAGCCTCTGGCAGGAGGCGTGGGGACGGGTGGCAACCGAGGCGCAATTCTGCGGCCTGCCCGTTATCGGCTCCAGTCGCGGCGGCCTGCCCGAGGCGATTGGCCCCGGCGGGCTGATCGTGGATGCCGAGGCGCCCCTCGCGGCCTGGGTTGCGGCGGTGCGCAGGCTCTGGGACGATCCGGCGGAGTACGAGCGGCTTGCAATTCAGGCGAGAGCCCATGCAGGGCGCCCCGAGATCCAGGGGCGCCAGCAGCTCGCCGCGTTTCTCGACGTGCTGCGCGCGACGGTCTCGCGCGGCGTGAGCCGGGCAAGCGCGCGGACCGCTCACCTGCTCGCCATGGCGCTTCTGCTCGTGTGACGACGGCGGTCGGCGGCCCTAACAGACGAGAAGATCGAGGAAGACGAGCCGCGGCTGTGTTTCAGTCACGATCACGTTCTGCAAAGCAGGCTGTTGTCGGCCGAGAGTACGACGAGCGTATGCGCCCCCTGCGCCTGCAGGCCGGTCCGGCAGCCGCCGCCTTCGGTATCGCCGGGATTGATCACGCCATGGGTGATCGAGTTGGCCAGCGGCAGGATGTTGAGCACCTTTTAGGCAGTAACCGTCCGCGAGAGCGGCGACCACGGGACGGCGCGGTCCTTCGTAGTAAAACGTGTCGCCCTCGCCCGCCCCAATGAAATGCCCAATTGCGGACTGTAGCGGAAATGCGTGGCAAGCGTGAAATGCTTCCTTGGAATGCGGCGGCCGGGGCGGTCCACTGGCTCATCGGCTCAAGTAACACCAAGGCACTCGTCTCATCCGGCCGGGCGCTCGGCCGGCACTGGTCAGGAACGAGGTCCGCGCCGGAATACCGCCGCAGGCGGCACCGTCGCGGCGGCGAGCCATCGTCGCAGTCCGGTCAGGCGCCGCAGCAGCGGCTCATCCACCGCACTGGTGAACAGCAAGGCGAGAAGTAGCGTCCCGGCGAAATAGCCGAAGGCGAGCGGCAGCTCGGGCGTACCGTGCAGATGCGCCGAGGCCACCACCGTGTAAAGCGGCGGCACATGCACGAGATAAAGGCCGAACGATATCCGTCCGAGAAAGAGCGGCACGGGGGTCGCGAAGATCCGTGCCATTGCGGGCAGTGTCAGCACCGCGTAAAGCAGAAGACCCGCCGCCAGCACCGGGACAAGGCCCCTCGGGCGGCCGACGTGCCATTGTTCGGGGACGTCCGGCAGATCGAGGCGCAGGTGCGCCCCTTCGCCCGGTGAGCCGAGCAGGACCGCCCCCACCAGCGCGGCCAGCGGAACGGCCGACGGCACGGGCAGCAGCACCTCGCGCCGTTGCGCCTCGTAGAGCGCGGCCCCGAGGACGAAGGCGAGGTAGGAGTCGGGCAACCATGCGACAATCGCCAGCCCGGAGGCGGCCAGCATGTAGAGGCGGATCCTGCCCTGCGCTAGGAAATAGAGCAGGAAGATCCCGAGCGAGCCGACAAGCTCGATCTGCATCGTCCAGAGCACGTTGTTGAACCGCGAATAGCCGCGGAGGAAAGTGGCGGCGAGACCATCGGCCACAGCATACCACGCGGGCTTGATCGGCTCCTGATAGGTGAAGTTCAGCCAGCGCGACGGCTCGGCGAGCGTCTGCTGCAGGGCGCGCGCGCTGTCCGGAAAGGCGGTTAGCCAGATCCAAGCCAGCAGGCAGCTTGCCGTCACCGGCAGGGCGAGGCGCAGGTAGCGGGTGACACTGTTCGCGATCAGCGCCTCCCTGCGCCGGTCCGCCGCGGCGGCCATGACGAAGCCCGAGAGGACGAAGAACACGGCCACCGCAAAGCGTCCGTTCCAGAGCATGTGGAGCGGCGTGTCGGCCAGTGCGGTGAGGCTCGTGCCCATCGAGGGCGCAAAGTTCGGATGCATCAGGCAGAGGTAGTGATATAGGACCACGATGACTGCGGCCACGCCCCGGAGACCGTCAAATGCCGCAATCCGGGTCGCCGGCAAAGCCGATACGGCCATGGAAGCCATGAAAATGCTCCGTTGAAAACACTGGTGGGTCGAGGGAGATGATCGGGCGCCAGGAGCGCCCAGACCTCGAAACAGGGTTTAGGTAGAGCCTTTCGGAGCGATGTCCACCGAGTTTGGAGCCGTCACCTGATCAAGGATGAACCGATCCGGTTTGACGCCTCCTTTTGCAGGTGTACTTCTAGGGCCATGAACGGCAGATGCAGTCACAGCAGTGCGGAAACCTGCCGGCGCCGGACATGCCGCCAGGGACCACTGCGCCGACGGGTTTCGATACATCCTCGCCCCGACGCTGCCGTTCACGCCGAGCTGGCGGCAGGGCGTGGGTCCCTTGGCCTGGTTCCCTGCCCGCAGGTCTCGTCACAAAAGCTTCGCTTGACGCGTGCCTGCATTATTCCATAAGTCCCGAATTATGGAATATGAAGCTGCCACCCGTCACTTTGCCGCTCTCGGCCATCCCGGCCGCCTCTCCGTCGTCCGGCTGCTTTTGCGGCATGCGCCGCGGGGTGTACGGCCGACCGAGATCGCGGGGACGCTCGGGATGAAGTCGAACACTCTCTCGCACCATCTGGCCGAACTGGAGGGGGCGGGCCTGATCGGCTCGGCGCGCGAGGGACGCTCGCTGTTCTACACCGTGCGGCTGCCCGAACTGGCGGCGCTGATTGCCTACCTCGGCCAGGACTGCGGCCGGGGGCGCCCCGACCTGATGCCCACGCATCCAACGGAGATCGACATGGACCGCCCCTTCAACGTGCTTTTCATCTGCTCGGGCAATTCCGCCCGCTCGATCTTTGCCGAGGCAATCCTGCGCAGCCTCGGCGGCACCCGCTTCCGCGCCTTCTCGGCGGGGACGCGGCCGAACAGCGTGCTCAACCCCTTCGCGATCGAGGTACTGGAGCGCAACGGGCTCGATACCTCGGGCCTGCGTTCGAAGCATGTCGCGGAGTTCGAGGGGCCGGAGGCTCCGCGGATGGATTTCGTCTTCACCGTCTGCGATCAGGCGGCGTCTGACGAATGCGCGCCCTGGCCGGGGCAGCCGCTGACCGCCCATTGGGGGATGCCCGACCCGGCGAAGGCCGAGGGCACGGATGCCGAGAAGGGCCTTGCCTTCGCCAAGGCCTTCGGCGAGCTGCATCGCCGGATCTCGGCTTTCACCCAGCTGCCCTTCGACCAGCTGGAGCGGCTGGCCCTGCAGCAGCACCTCGACCGGCTGGGAGAGGCCTGATGGCGCGGATCGCGATCAACGGCCTCGGGCGGATGGGGAAACTCTTGCTGCGCGAACTGATCGACCGCGGCATGGGCGACGGGATCATGCTTCTGAACGATGCTGAGGGCGATCCGGCGCAGCACGCGCTGCTGATGGAGTTCGACAGCGTTCACGGCCGCTGGACGACGCCGGTGACGCATGACGCCGAGAGCCTGACGCTCGCCGGCCACCGCATCCCGCTGCGGCGCGAACGGCGGATCGAGGATCTGCCGCTGGGCGAGCTGGGTGTCGATCTGGTGGTTGACTGCACCGGCGTCTTCAAGACCGCCGCGAAAATCGCGCCCTATTTCGAGGCGGTGAAGAAGGTCGTGGTCTCGGCGCCGGTGAAGGATGGCGGGGCGCTGAACCTGGTCTATGGGATCAATCACCAGCTCTACGACGGCAGCCAGCGGCTGGTGACGGCGGCCTCCTGCACGACGAACTGCCTCGCGCCGGTGGTGAAGGTGATCCACGAGAGGTTGGGCATCCGGCATGGCTCGATCACCACGATCCATGACGTGACCAATACCCAAACCATCGTGGACCGGCCGGCGAAGAACATGCGCCGCGCCCGCTCGGCGCTGGCGAACCTGATCCCGACCTCGACCGGCTCGGCCACCGCGATCGGGCTGATCTACCCCGAGCTGAAGGGCCGGCTGAACGGCCATGCGGTGCGGGTGCCGCTGCTGAATGCCTCGCTGACCGACTGCGTCTTCGAGGTCGAGCGCCCGACCACGGCCGAGGAGGTCAACGCCCTCTTCGCCGAAGCCGCTGCCGGGCCGCTGAAAGGCATCCTCGGCTATGAGGAGCGGCCGCTGGTCTCGTCGGATTTCCTGAATGATCCCCGGTCGGCGGTGGTCGATGCGGCCTCGACCATGGTGGTGGGCGGCACGCAGGTGAAGATCTACGCCTGGTATGACAACGAATGGGGCTATGCCTGCCGGATGGCCGACATCACCCGGCTGGTGGCGGAGAGCCTGACATGAGCCGCCCATTCCCCGGCGTCCGGCCTGCCGAGCGGTCCGGATCATGAGCCTCGCCACCTCGTCGGGCCTTCGGGCCTATGCCGCCGTCACCGCCGCCTACTGGGCCTTCATGCTCAGCGACGGCGCGCTGCGGATGCTGGTACTGCTGCATTTCAACGGCCTGGGCTTCTCGCCGGTGCAGCTGGCCTGGCTTTTCCTGCTTTATGAACTTGCCGGGATCGTGACCAACCTGTCGGCTGGCTGGCTGGCCGCGCGGTTCGGGCTGACCTCGACGCTTTACGCAGGCCTCGGGCTGCAGATCGGGGCGCTTGGCGCGCTGGCGATGCTGGACCCGGCGTGGAGCATTCCCGCCTCGGTCGCCTTCGTCATGGCGGTGCAGGGGGTGTCGGGCGTGGCCAAGGATCTGGCCAAGATGTCCTCGAAAAGTGCGGTCAAGGTGCTGGCGCCGGCGGGTGACGGGCTGTTCCGGTGGGTGGCGCTGCTGACGGGATCGAAGAACGCGGTGAAGGGGGCGGGCTTCTTCCTCGGCGCCGCCTTGCTGGCGCTGGCGGGCTTTCAGGCGGCGGTCTGGGGGATGGCGGCGGTGCTGGCGGCGATCCTGCTGGCGGTGGTGCTCTGGATGCCCGAGGGCCTGCCCTGCGGCGTGAAGGGCACGAAATTCGCCTCGGTCTGGTCGCGCGATCCCGCCGTCATCCGGCTGTCGCTGGCGCGGATGTTCCTGTTCGGCGCGCGCGACGTGTGGTTCGTGGTGGGCATCCCGGTCTATTTCCAGTCCGTCCTGTCGGACGGCACCGCCGAGGGCCGGCGCGAGGCCTTCTTCCTGATCGGCGGCTTCATGGCGCTCTGGATCATCGGCTACGGCGCGGTGCAGGGGATGGCGCCCCGGCTGATCCGCGGAGACGCCGCAGCCCAGGCCCGCCGCTGGGCCGGGTGGCTGGTGCCGATCCCCTTCGCGCTCGCGGCGCTGGCACTGGCGGCGGGCGGACCGGCCCTGTGGCTGACGCTGACGCTGGTGGCGGGGCTTCTGCTCTTCGGCTTCGTCTTCGCGGTGAACTCGTCGCTGCACTCCTACCTGATCCTCGCCGTCTCGAAGGCCGAGCGGGTGACGATGGACGTGGGCTTCTACTACATGGCGAACGCCGCGGGTCGCCTGATCGGCACGCTGCTCTCGGGCCTCAGCTACCAGTGGGGCGGCCTGCCGCTCTGCCTTGCCACCGCGGGCGCCATGGCCGCCGGAAGCTGGCTCGCGGCGCGACGGTTCGGGGGAGCGGAACAGGCCTGACGGTTCAACTCCGCCCTGGCGGCAGCAGAGTCGGTGCTGTCGCAGAGGTCGCTCGAGCGTCGCAGACGGTGCACTAGTACGGCCGATATGCAGAAAGCGCGATGTCACACACCGGCCAGTCGAATGCCGTCATCTGCCGGACCTCCATTGCCAAGCGGCTTTGACTTGTGTCGATCGCTCTCCTTGCGATTGGGTTCTTTCGATTTGCGGTTATTGAGGGTTTCTGAGGATGCATGCCACAGCTGCGACGGTCGGCAAGACCGCTCTTCGTGCCGGCGTCTGGCATCATGCTGCGCAGGGCACGACGGGCAGGAAAGACACTGGTCGCTTAGCGTGAAGGCCGCTTCGGGTCAGGCATGCCTGCTGCGACCCAGCGCGCAACGTAAGCATCCAGCATAGGCCGCGGTCATGTAGCGAGTTGGCGCTCCGATGGCTGCCACTTCCACGGCAGAAGGTCCGGCACCCGTGAGACCGTTGTGTTGGGATATCTCGCCAGGACGTCGGCGAGCCAAGCCTGTGGGTCGATGTCGTTCATCTTGGCGGTGACGATCAGGGAATACATCAAGGCAGCCCAATCGCCGCCGTGCCCGGAGCCGGTGAAGAGCCAGGATTTTCGTCCCAATGCGATACCGCGCAGTGCGCGCTCGGCCGCGTTGTTATCGGGCATGTTGCCATCGGCGCCCCGCGAACGCTCGGCAGATTTTACCCTGTCATGTTAGAACTGTCGTGTCGGGACAGGGGCGTCGGAGTGCGAAGATGCGGGCAGGCCGAATTGACTTTGAGCTGCGAGCTCGCGTTGTTATCTGGCCGCCCCTGCAACTATCCCGTCTGCGCTACGAGCGCGTATCCGTAGATGTCGCACAGCCCGCGCACTCCCTCATCGACAACAGGGAGGATTTGCATGCGGTCGATCGGAATGGATGTGCATCGGAGTTTTGCGCAGGTCGCGGTCTTTGATCGGGGCAAGGTCACGGTAGAATTCCGGGTGGAACTCGAGCACGACGCTGTGGTGGCCTTCGGGCAGAAGCTCCGAAAAGATGACGAGGTCATTCTGGAGGCGACCGGGAACACCTCGGCCATCGTAAGGTTGCTGACGCCGTTCGTGGCCAGGGTCGTGATCGCGAACCCACTTCAGGTGAAGGCCATCGCCCACGCGCGCGTGAAGACCGACAAGGTCGACGCGAAGATCCTGGCGCAGCTTCATGCCGCCGGCTTCTTGCCAGAGGTCTGGGCCGCGGATGACGATACCCTGAACCTGCGTCCTCGGGCGTCCCGGTAATGTCCTCGCACATCTTCACGATGCCGTCCGAGGCACAGCAGGAGCACGCTGCCGGTGCCTCGATCCCCACGCGCTCGCGCGGCAGGTGGTCCGGGAACGGCTTGCGCGCCGGGCGGCGGCGCCCGAACCCGACGACCGCCGTGGTCTTTGCCTTCCCGGCGGCGATCTCGTCTTCGGTGGCGGCGGCCTCGGGTTCCGCGAGCTGCAGCTCCATCTGGTCGATCAGGCGGGCGCGGCGTTCGGCGCTATGGCCATAGTCGTCACGTCGGAGCTTGGCGATCTCCAGCTTGAGGTGCTTGATCATAGCCTCCGAGGTGGAGACCACCGCCCTAGCCTGCGCCAGCTCGCTCTCCGCAACCTCGGCACGGGCCTGAGATGCCGCGAGAGCGGCGCGCAGTCGAGCAATCTCTGAAGCGGTATCGGACATGCCCAAAGCATACCCTGAACGGGTGGAACGCCCAACAAAATATGGGTTTTGGGGGCTGCCGTCGGCAAGGCGGTCCGCCATTAAGTCATGGACCAGACCAGGTTCGGGGCCGCCGGCACGGTCAGTTCCTCGGGCTTCTCCCGCTTCAGCCTGCGCCGCGGTTTGATCCGCAGATTCAGCTCACAGTAGATCCGGTTGACCCGCTTGTGGTTCCAAGCATACTCCTTCACGTTCCGCAGGTGCAGAAAGCACAGGCCGAAACCCCAGCTCTTGTGGACATTGGTCAGCCCGACCAGAAGGTCGGCGATCATCTCGTTCTCGTCATCGCGCTTCGGGCTGTAGCGGAAACAGGTCTCGCTGACCCCGAACGCCCGGCAAGCCAGCGCAATGCTGATCCCCTTCGTCGCCACCGCCCTCTCGGCCCAGTCCCGGCGCTGAGCTGGCCGCGTCACTTTTCTCCAAGAGCCTCGCGAAGCAGGTCTGCCACATACTCAGGTCGGTGAACATGCGCTTCAGCCGCCGGTTCTCGTGTTCCAGCGCCTTCATCTTACTCATCATGGACGCGTCCATGCCGCCACACCTGACGCGCCACTTGTAGAACGTCGCGCTTCTGATCCCATGCTCGCTTCACAGCTAGGGCACGGCCAAGCCGCCCTCCGCTTGAAGCAGCACACCCATGATCTGGGCTTCGGTGAAACGGCTCTTCATCATCGGAATCTCCTCCGCCATCTTGCCGAGAAAATGCTACGTTCGCAGCCCTCTAACCTTGGGGAGGATTACCCCGGGACCGGCCCCGGCGCGGAGGCCTTCGCTGCGCCAGGTTCTGCTCCTTCTTGTCATCCATGCTCAACCCCCCGTTCCTTGGGGAAGCGCATTCCGCGATGTCCCAAGAAACCGTGCCCCAGCCTGGACGGACGCTGGTGGCCAAGGATCTGGTAACAGCCACCGCAAGACGAACGTGCTCGCGGCGCCGCTCCAGACGAGAGCCACGCAATGGCCTCACCCGGCACGACGCTGAAGTGCTATCAGCGAACCGTGTAGGTTTAAGCCTCCACTCCGAGCCCTGGCTGTCATCGCCCGCAGCATCCCCCCGGGGCTCCAGACAGGGTTCACCGGGCGGTAACGGTTTGCATCGAGGACGAGCACACACAAGGCCGCCGGGAGATCGCCCATGGTATCTGCGGCCTCGTCCCAGGCGCTGGCGTTGACACCAAGAGCTGGCAAGATCGCGATGGCTGCCTGAATAAAATCGTGCGCCGTGAGGGTGCTATCGCTACGCCGGCCGGCATCCAGATACATCTGCATGTCGGGGGACGCTGCCTCGTAGAGCTGTGTCGGCGTAAACGTGTCCAAATATCTAGGCTTGAACCCTCGGTCGGCCAAGCCATGCTTTTTTTCGTAGCAGGATGCAGTGCCGTCCGGCGCGGCATCGGGCTTGATGCTATCCGCCCGCTTGCGGGCGGTCCGCTCAATGGCGGAGGAGCCGCTACAGACAGGATTTTCTTGCGTTGTATCTTGTATATGAGGCCGGAAGGAATTTTCCGGCACGCCGGAAGAAACCTGCTGCACTTCGAGGTGCCGGAGCGCCTCGCGAGCAGCTTTGTCCACACGCTGAAGGAGGGCGCCGAGTTCGCTGCCATCCAATGCGTCGTAGCGTCGGGGCATGGACGCGAGAACCTCCGTGAGGCCGGGAACCGCCTTATCCAGTGCCGCCAGACGGGTGAGGGTCTGGCTCAAGATCCGGCGCGCGGCCGACACACGGCGTCGCAAGACCTGACGCTCGCGTTCGGCGGCCTCAAGCTGCTCCGCGATCCGCAGCAAGCTTGGGAACGCTTCGATCAAGGGGGCGAACGAGATGCCCTGGATAAGGTCGCCACCGCCAAAGCGACCGCGACTTCCGTCCGCGGCAACGTTGCGTCTCAAGAGGCCAAGCCGCTCGAGGCGCGCCTCCTGATAGCGGAGCGCCCGCGGTGTCACTCCAAGGCGTGCCGCCACCTGGACCTGCTGCATGAAGCATACCGCGTCCCTTTGCTCATCCCGCCAGTCGCTGGGCCTCGTCGCGTGAACCATTACCAACAACGCTCGCAGGCACGCGCTCGACAAGCCCAAAGCCGCGCTGCACGCTGTGACGACTCGTTCCACATCGCTCCGTTGAAAGCGCCCGGGCAGGGAGGGGTAGATTTTCTCGGGTTCAGCCTGAAGCTGGATGGATAACATACTTTATACTCGCTCTATGTCCGTGAGCGAGGCGGTCCCGGCAAAGCTCCATCGTTCGCAGAAACTGCGGTTTCGACTTGCCCGATTCTTGGGGAGACGCTACAGCTAGCCTTGATCCAGAGGCTGTTCAGGGTTCCCGCCCTGAGCTGTAGCTTCCCCCGCCGGTTACCGCCGCGCGGGGGTTACTTTTTGCTTGGCGTAATTCCCTCCGTAGATTTCAGCTTTGCGAGCATGGCGTGCTGCTCGGGCCTCCCACTGCGTATTGCCGCTGCCCATGAAGCGCTCGGCGCACATGAGGCGAGTTTTCAGGTCGCTGAGCTGTGCAATGCGTTGTCCGTCAAAGAGGGCGCTGCCCTCCGCGATGCCAATGGCCGGGCGCAGACGTCGGCGGGCCGGTATCCCCACCTTCCTCCGCCTGCGGCTCCGTGCAGGCGGGTGATCCCCCTCCGGCCCGCCGAGCCAGGCATCGCACCCCCCGCGTTCGCCACGCGGCAGACCGACATGGGCGCGTCCCGCGACCATGCCGATCAGCACGGATTTTGGAGAACCGTCATGAGTAAGAAGCGAGCCACCACGGCTGTTATCACCCACAAGCTTTATGCACAGTGGCCCGGGCAGCCTGAGACGCACATCGGCTTTCGCGCGATGACCAACATCGGGTCCAGCATCGAGATCCTGTTCGAGCCGCTGCATCTCGAGAACGCCTCCCTTAGAGCTGAGAGCTGGCGCGCCTCACCGAAGGCTGTTCCACAGTAGTCTGCGCAGCGAGAGCGGCTGGGAAGGCGATCAGGTTGCTCGCATCAAGGCGCGGAGCAACCCGCGTCTTCCCGACCCAACACCTGACGGACCCGGGCGTAAGCGGCACATGAGCAGCCTCAACGCCAAACTGCGCCAGCAGTCGACGCAACGCCGCGTGTGATCGAACGACTCGTGGCGCTGGGTGCGACCGCGAATAGAGAACAGCTCGCGCGTTAGAGCCCAAATCTACTGACAGACTGAACCCCGCCGCTTCCCGCTCGCTGCCAAAAGAGAGTTCAAGGTGCACATCAACGTGTCCTTGGGTCCGCACATGCTCGGCAAACGCCTCACTTCCTGCTGGGATCGCAACCACTGCAACTTCCTCACATACTCTTGCCGTTCCGCGCGATGAGAAATCTATACTGATTCTTGAATCCGGTATCGGAAACATATTCACAAGCAACCAGCGCGGTCAGCCTATCTCTAGGTTGATGGACTGATGTTGCCAAGATGATTATGTGCGAATGTTTGCGTGCGCCAGATTGCCGCACGGCAACTTATGGCGTTCCGAAGGCGGTTCTCCTGCCTCCGTAGTCAGTCGCAACGTCTCTCTGCAGCGTGGATTTGCCACGCCGCCACAGCGCCTGAACCGGGGTCTATGACCGCTCATCGCGGTCTGCTGCCCGAAAAATCAGGTTTAGGGGTGCATAATCATTTGCTAGGACGGAGCAAGGGCAAGTCAGAAGGGCGTA
Organism: Cereibacter sphaeroides 2.4.1; assembly: GCF_000012905.2. Lineage (NCBI taxonomy): Bacteria > Pseudomonadati > Pseudomonadota > Alphaproteobacteria > Rhodobacterales > Paracoccaceae > Cereibacter > Cereibacter sphaeroides. The sequence continues at coordinate 66,706 of NC_007490.2, forward strand.
ACGCCTTCGATAATCATTCTTGCTCAGGGACAGCGTTGAAAACGGAAAGGGGAAGTATGAGCATTCCGGGAGTGATCTGGGAAGCGGGTGTGCCGGATGAGATCGCGCAGGGGGCGAAGCTCCGGTTCGTGGCCGCTGGTGACGAGGGAAGCTCCGACGAGGTGATCGGATGGTATGTCGTTCTCGAGTATCCGGACGGCACAGCCAAGGTTCTCGTGAAGCAGGTGCGTTACGAGCCGCGACTGCTCAAGACATGGCCAGGCATTGCGTCGTTCGTTACGCAGTATACCCCCGAGAAAAGCTCCGTAACAGTCCCGATCCGGCCGGAGGTTCGTAACCAGCGAGAGCTATGGGACTTGGTGATATCTTACGGCAGCAAATGATATCTATGCGGCATACTGACTGACCGTCTGTCCGCAAATCAAAACTTGTTTTTGATGTTCCGATGAGTATGGTGGGGCCGTCAGGCCACCGCCGTGACACCGTGTTGACAGAAAAAACGAGGTTACAAGTGAAGATCCAACGCCCCCTGCTGGCTGCGGCCGGCATGATGCTGCTCGCGCCGGCCGCCTTCGCTGCCGGTTCCACCACCGGCGTAGAGGCCGGCTTCTCCGAAATCACCACGACGCTCACGACGCTGCTCACCGGCGCCGGCGGCTACCTGATCCTCATCATTTCCATCGTCGTGGCGGCCGTGACCCTGATGGCGACGGGTCGCTGGACCTACGTCATCACCGCCGTCGCCGTGTCGCTCTTCCTCGGCTATGGCCTGAGCATCGTGTCCTCGGTCGGCGGTGTCACCGCGTCGATCGATATGGTCGAGGCGCCCGCCCTCGACGTTCCTGCGCAACCCACCCTCTGAGCGGACAGAGCCGCGCGGCCTCCGGCTGCGCGGCCTTTGCCGTTTCTGTCTGCGCGGAGGGATCGGATGCAGGAGAAAGTCATCAAGATCGAACAGAGACTGCAGGAGCAAGGCCGCATCCTGCTGTTTCCCATCGACGAGGGCCTGGCCCTTCTCGCACCCGCCGGGGTTGGCCTTGCCATGCAGGCTGCCGTTGCCGGCATCATCCTCGGCCTCGTGAGCTATGTGCTCTGGAAGCGCATCAAGGGTGACGGTGGCCTCGAGCGGATCCTCGCTCTCACCTACTGGTATCTGCCCGCCGAGTTGAGCCCGATGAAATCGTGGCCGGACAGCGCCGTCACGATGTGGAGGGGCTGATGGACTTCGCCACGCTTTCGCGTCGGATGAAGGGCGCGCAGCGCGCCCGCAACGTCGTAACGCTCATGCTCGGCGTCTCGATTGCCGCAAACCTCCTCCTTACCTGGCGGATCAGTCAGGAGAACACGCAGGTCGTGCTCATTCCGTCCCGTGTGTCGGACGGCATGGTGGCACGGGGGGCGGCAGACGTCCGATATATCGAGGCACTGAGCCTCGATGCGGTCTACGCCATGTATACCGTGAGCCCCGCCACCATCCGCTACGGTCGCGACGTGATCGAACGGATCTCGGCGGCCGAGGATCGTGCCCGGCTCCTCGACGCCTATGACGACATTGCCGACGACATCAAGTTGCGCAGGATCTCGACGGTCTTCCGTCCGGAGAAGATCGAGCACAACCTTCCGCGGCTCCAGATCGTGGTGGAGGGGATGCTCTCCACCTACCTCGACACCACCGAAGTGAGCGCCCAGCGGCGGCGGATCATGCTGACCTTCATCGAAGAAGGCTCCTCGATCCGGCTGTCCCGCATGGAGCTGCAAGAGGTTCCCAAATGATCCGCCTGTTCATGTCCGCCGCTCTGGCGGCCGTCGTCGCGTCGGCCGTCCATGCCGACCAGCGGCTCACTACCCGCCCGAATGGCTCGGTGCGGATCTCGGCCTCGGCCGAGGAAGTCACGCGGATCAGCGTGGCCGGCGACCGTATCCGCCGGATCATCAAGGACCAGACGTCGTTTCAGGAAATGAACGATGAGACGACGGGCGACGTCTTCCTCCGCTATGCGGGGGACAAGGCGAAGCTCGTCCCGGAGACCGGCTACATCCTGACCGAGCGTGGCGTGACGATCAGCTATGAGCTGACGCCTTCGGCGCGGCTCGGAGCGGAGACGGTGCTGATCTCGGTAGCGGGAATGCCGCCCGAAGGGGCAACCGCAGGTGCGGCGCCCGCCGCGGAGGCCAGGTCCGAAGGCTTCGAACTTGCCGGCGGAGAGGGCGGGGGCGGCTATGCCTCCGGCCTCGTGGCCTTCACCCGCGCCACCATCGACAAGCACATTGCCGGGAAGGCCGCACCGAAACGCTCGCACGGATCGGTCGTGGGATCGGAAAGCGGCACGGGAATGCGCGCCAAGGTCATTGTCGCGGCTGGCGGCCGAGGTGGCCGCTATGTCCGCCCGCAGGATTTCTACACGTCGAAGGTGCTCGGGGTCTGGGTCCAGCGCAATGCGCTCGGCCCCTCCGACCATGCCTGGGTCGTGGTGGTGGAGAAGCGGTAATGTCGTCGGACGCACGCAAGAAGCAGCAATGGATTGTCCTCGGCCTGATCGGGGGCGGCCTTCTCCTCATCATCATCGTGCTCGGGCAGGTGATGAACCGGAAGCAGGCTGCCTTCCGCTCCTCCGGTGCCCCGGATCGGGTTGACGAAACCATCATCGCGGACCGCACCTCGAACGCATCGCCCGAGCTCAGCTGGGCGCGGCAGAGCCGTGAACAGATCGACCAGCTCAACAAGACCGTGACGGAGCTCACCAACACGGTGAAGGGCATGGCCGAGAAGCAGGCCAGCGACCTCGAGGAGCTGCGCACGCAGTATGACGAGGTGATCGTCCAGCAACAGGCCGAGATCAACTCCTTGAAGACCGGCGCGCCTGTGCCGGCCGTCGGCGGAGAAACCGGCGAGGCTCAGGCGCCCGGCTACGGGCAGGAGTTCGTCTCGGGCGGGACGCGGACGCCCGCGGCCGGGCGGGCAGGGCAGGGTGGCGCTGCCGGTCCCGGCGCTCCCGGTGCGGCGCCCATGGTGCAAAGGTTCGGCGCGGGCGCATCGGTCGACTTCACGCTGCAGCCGAAGCCGGAAAAGCCCACGACGCCGGAAGAAGAGAGCTCGCGCAACGTGCGCGACCTGCACTCCTACATCCCGGCCGGGAGCTATGCACCCGCCGTGGTGATCTCGGGGGTCGACGCCTCCACGGGCGTCGTCTCGCGGGACAACCCGGTGCCGGTCCTCGTGCGGATCACGGGGCCGGCCGTGACGGCCGCCGCCGGTGCGGGCGCAGGCCGGCGGATCAACCTGACCGGCTGCACGGTGCTTGGCTCGGCCATGGGCGATCTCTCGAGCGAGCGCGTCTATGTCCGGCTCACGACGCTGACCTGCATGGGCCGCGGCAACAAGGTGATCGAAACGCAGGTCGCAGGGCTCGTCGCAGGCTCGGGCAAGGCGGGCGTGCGCGGGCATGTCGTCAGCCGCGAGGGCAATCTGGCGACGAACGCGGCCATCGCGGGCGCTCTCGGCGGCTTTGCCAAGGCGCTGACGTCGGCCGCGAGCATCGCCTCCTCCAATGACGGGGCCGAGACGGTGGGCTCGGTGCTCGGCGGCGCGGGTGCGGGCGTGGTGGGCGGCGGTGCCGCCAGCGCCGCTGACCGGCTGGCCGAATATTACATCAAGCGCGCGGAGCAATATCAGCCGGTCGTCTCGCTCTACGCCGGGACGAATGTGGAAGTTGTGTTCATGGAAGGGGTTTCGCTCAAATGATCGCCCGCAGTCTCATCGCATCGAGCCTGGGGCTCGCGATCCTCGCCCTCGCAGGTTGCGGCGGCAACACGCAGAAGGACTTCCTCTGCCCGGCGCAGGAGGGCATCGCCTGCGCCACGATCAGCGAGGCTGACGTGGGCTCGGGCAGCGCGGTCACGCCGGTCCGCGAGACCTTCAGCGACACGCTCGGCAAGGAAATGTCGCAGTCGCCGCTCGGGGTCGGCTCGGGCAAGGGCGGCAAGCTGACCGTCGTGAGCCAGTCCTCCATGGGCGACGGCGGCGCACCCTACCGCGCGCAGCAATATCGGGTGCCCGAAGAGGTTGGCACGCTCTGGATCGCCCCGCATCGCGATGCAGACGGGCTGCTTTATGAGGCGAGCTTCGTCCATTTCGTCGTGCGCGAAGCGCGGTGGGCGTCGCAATGAGCGCGTTCAAGGCACTGTTTCAGGGGCTCTTTGACGATCCCGACTGGTCCGAGGACGAACCGCAGGCGCTGGCCACGGACATTGTGGCGGACCTGCTGCCCTACCGTCTCTTCGATCCCGAGAGCGAGCTCTTCTTCAACCAAAACTCCACGGGCTTCCTGATCGAGGTGAACCCGGTCGTGGGCGCCGACGATGTGGCCTCGAACCTGCAGGCCGTCATCAACTCGAACGCGCCGAACGGCGCTACGATCCAGTTCCTCAACTGGACCTCGCCCGACATTGACGGGCAACTTGTCCGGTGGGCCCGGCATCGTCTTCGCGGCGATGAGCTGGTGATGGAAATGGCGCAGCGCCGCATGGCGCATCTGCGGGGCGCCCGCTTCGGCACCGATCACGTCATCAAGGCCCTGCCTCACCATCGGCGGGTCTTCGTGGCCTGCTGGCTCGACGGCGACGCCGATCTCAGCCAGCAAAAGGAGCTGAAAAACTTCCGCCGCTCGCTCTATTCGGTGTTCGGCGGCGAAGCCTATGTCCGTCACCTGGGGCCGGACGACTTCCTGAAGTTCCTCGGCGAGGTTCTGCACTGCCGCGGCCTCGTCGGGATCTCCGATCTGACCTACACGGCGGAGGAGGCGCTGAACCACCAGCTGCCGGGCGCGGGCCTCACGGTCCAGCGGACGGCCATCGGCCTCATGGGCGAGCCGCCCATGGCGGTCTCGAGCGCCACCGTCCGCCGCTTCCCGCGCGAGTGGCAATTCGTGCTGGGCATTCTGCTGAACGGCGTGCCCGAACGGATCGCGGAGCGGCCGGCCGGGCCGGTGCTGACGTCCTTCACCATGCGGGTGCGGTCGAAGAGCGATGCCACCTCGTTCCTGATGAAGAAGCGGGCGGGCCTTCAGCACACGGCCTCGACGCAGTTCGCCCGCTTCGCGACCGGCCTCTCGGAGAAGATGGCAGAGTTCGAGGGGCTGAACCAGCAAGTCGAGCTCGGCGAGCGGCTGCTCGACACGACCTATGTCGTCTGCGCCTATGCCAAGGGCACGGCCGAGGATGCGCGCCATTCCCTGGCCGAGGTGGCGAAGATCTACCGCTACGCCGGACTGGTGCTCGAGAACGACACGTTCGTGCAGCTCCCGGTCTTTCTCGCGGCGCTGCCGTTCGCGGTTCACGGCAAGCGCATGGAGGATCTGAAGAAGCTCCAGCGCATGAAGATCCTCAAGTCCGAGGCTGCATCGGCGCTGGCGCCGATCCACGGCGAATGGACCGGCAGCGGCAACGGCCGGGGCGTCCTCCTGCTCGGCCGGCAGGGCCAGATCATGGATTGGGACAACTTCGCCTCGGACGGCAACTACAACGTGGCCGTGGTGGGCAAGTCGGGGGCCGGGAAATCCGTCTTCATGCAGGAGCTTGTCACCTCGATCTATGCGGCCGGCGGCCGTGTCGTCGTGATTGACGACGGCTACAGCTTCAAGAACACGGTCGAGATCCTGGGCGGCACCTTCGTGGGCTTCGACGGCTCGGTGCAGATCCGCCTCAACCCCTTCTCCATGCTCTCGGCCGAGGACATGGAAAAGGACGAGTATCGCGCGGATGCGATCGAGCTCGTGACCGGGATCATCGCCTCGATGGCCGCGCTCGGCGAGGGCAAGCAGTCGCGCGTCGAAGAGTTCGAGGAGGGCCGGATCTCCCGGATCGTGGCCGACGTCTGGGCCGAGAAGGGCGCGGCCGGCGAAGTGACGGACGTCTGGGAGCGGCTTCGCGCATTCGCGGAGGAGGATCAGCGGCTCGCCGATGTGGTGGTGAAGCTCGAGGCGTTCACGCGGAGCGGTCCTTACGGGCACTACTTCGCGGGGCCTGCGACGCTCCGGCTCGAGACGGCCTTCACGGTCTTCGAGCTCTCCGACATCAAGGGGCAGAAGGTGCTCCAGGACGTCGTGCTGCAGATCGTCATGTTTCTGGGCACCGAACTCATGTTCAAGACGCCGCGGGCGGTGCCGGTCGCCATCCTCATCGATGAGGCCTGGGATCTCCTGAAGTCTCACGCCACGGCGCGCTTCATCGAAGGCGTGGTGCGGCGTGCCCGGAAATACACCGGGGCGCTCATCACCGGCACGCAGTCGATTGACGACTATTACAACAACGTGGCCGCCACGGTCTGCCTGCAGAACTCCGACTGGACGGTGCTCCTCGCGCAGAAGGCGGAGACCATCGACCGTCTGGTGCAGGACAGACGGCTCTCCGTCTCTCCGCACATCGCCGGCCAGCTCAAATCGCTCCAGTCGGTGAAGGGTCTCTTCTCGGAAATGGGCGTGAAGGGTCCCAACGGCTGGTTCTTCGGCCGCCTGCTCCTCGATCCGTTCAGCCTCGCGATCTATTCCTCGAAAGGGTCGACCGTCGAGAAGATCAACCGGCTGAAGGATCAGGGTTACACGACGGTCGAGGCGATCCGCATCCTCGTGGAGGAGGGGGCGGTCGAATGAAAGCCCGGCGGCAGGATCTCAAGCGTCCTCGCCCCACGCGCGAGGCGGCCAAAGGCAGCTGGTCGGAATGCGCCCGCAGGACCATCGAGTGCGTTCATGACCGCCTGCCGCCCGAGGCGACGCTTGCGGAGCGGATCGCGGCCGTGGATGCCGCCTATCCGTTCGGGGAGCGCGCCCACTATCCCTACAAGGTCTGGTGCAAGGTGAGGCGCAATTACCTCATGCGCTACGGCTATGTGCCGCAGAACGCCAAGCCCGGACCGCTTCTCAAGCTCATGGAAGGACAAAACGGTGGATCTCGGACGGGCGGTTGAACTCACTCTCACGGGCATGGGCAGCGTCGCCCTGACCCTGGCCATTGTGCTGGCTTCTCAACCGCGGGGCCTGCCCACGGGCATCGTCACGCTCGATGCAACGGAGGCTGTCCTCAGCTTCATCCGGGCGGGCGGCAAGGAAATGCCCGACACGGACTATGAGGCGGCCGCGAAGATCTATCAGGCGGATCTCGAGGCGGCCATCGCGGACTTCGCGGCCGAACATTCCGTCATCGTGGTCAATTCGGCCACGGTGCTCGCGGGCGCCCCCGATATTACGCAGGAAGTCTCGCAAAAGGCGCTGGCGCGGTGGCGGGAAGCGAAGGGCACGCCATGACCCTGCGCGATCTCGCCCGGCGCAGCTTCATGATCGGAGGCTCGCTCTTCGTCGTGGCGGGCTTCTGGCTCCTGCACAATGGCCGCCTCACCCTCAATGCCTCGCACTCTCTGCCCGAGCCCGCCTATCTCATGTGGGCTTGGCCGAAGGTGATCTGGAAGGGCGCCGTGATCTCGGCCGATCCGCCCGCAGCCTATGCGGCACGGTTCGACGGTCTGCTCTTCACCAAGCGCGTCGTCGGTCTGCCGGGCGACCGGATCGAGCATCGAGACGGTGCGGTGTGCGTCGCAGGCGAGTGCTATCCGCTCGCGCTGAAGGATGGCGCACCCTTCGCGCCGGCGCTGGCCGAGGGCGTGATCCCGGACGGGCATTACGCCGCCTTCGGCAGCTCGGCCGACAGTCTCGACAGCCGCTACGCCACGGTCGGCCTCTTCGCGCGGGAGACAATCCGCGCCGTGGGCGTCGGCACCACCCTTGTCCCTCATTGGAAGGAGCTGAAGGCATGGGCGGACGCGCACGGATACTGACCGCGCTCGCCGTGGTTGCCTGCACGGCAGGGGCTGCGGCGGGCAAGGACTTCGGCGTCTATGGGAAGCTCTTTCCCATTGCCGAGCCGGATCTTCTTGAGCAGATTCTCGGCCGCCTCCGCACCATGGAGGCGAGCGGAGAGCTCGCCGAAATGGAGCGGGCGATGCAGGAGCGGACGCGCGCCTATGTGGAGCGGCCGGACACGGGCAGCGAGCTGCCTCCGGCCGAGGAATATCGCGCCTTCGAATTCGATCCCTCGATCACCCTGAATCAGGATCTCGCCGATCATCAGGGCCGCGTCTTTGCCCGGGCCGGGACGGTCGTCAATCCGCTCGCCTATTCCGCCTTCGCCAAACGCATCGTCGTGATCGACGGCGACGCGGAGGATCAGGTGCGCTTCGCCCTCGCAGAGGGGGATGAGCTCGACACCCTCATCGTGATCGCGAAGGGCTCGCCGCTGGCGCTCGGCCGCGCGCACGGCCGCCGCTTCTGGTTCGATCAGGACGCCGTGATGGTCAGCCGGTTCGGTCTCGAGCGACTGCCGAGCGTCATCAAACGGGCCGATCCCATCCTTCTGATCGAGGAAATTCCGACCGGGGAGGCGCAGCCATGAAGGGCCTGTTCTTCGCCATGGCGCTTGCCCTTGGCATCGGCGCGTCGGGCGCGAGCTTCGCGAAATGCAATGCGAAGTTCCTGAATCCGATCACTGAGGTCTGCTGGGACTGCATCTTCCCGATCTCGATCGGGTCGATCAAGGTCTTGAACAAGAGGCCCGACACCAAGAACCCGTCGCTGCCGGTCTGTCTCTGCCCGGGCACGCCGCCGCGTGTCGGCCTGGCCATCGGGCTCTGGGAGCCTGCCCGGCTGACCGACGTCGCGAACGAGGCCGGCTGCTTCGTGAACATGGGCTTCAAGGCCGATCTCGGTCTCTTCTCCATCGGCAAGAGCTCCGTCACCTCGAGCGACGGCGATCAGACCGGCAGCAAGTGGCAGGCGCACTACTATTACTATCCGCTGATCTCCTGGCTCGGGACGGTCGTGGATGGCCTCTGCCTCGAGACCACGGCCTTCGACATTGCCTATATCAGCGAGTTCGATCCGCTCTGGCAGGACTCCGAGCTCAACACGATCCTGAACCCGGAAGCGGTCCTCTTCGCCAATCCCATCGCGCAGGCCGCCTGTGCGGCCGATTGCGTGCGCTCCTCGGCCGGCGGCCTGCCCATGGACAGCCTCTTCTGGTGCAACGGGTGTCAGGGCGGCATGTATCCCATGCAGGGCGACAGCAACGCGCACTACGGCGGGATCCAGGCCAGCGAGACGGTCACGGCGAAAATGCTCGCGCGCCAGCACCGGCTCGGGCTGGCGCGCCGGACGTCCGGCAGTTCGGCGCTCTGCACGACCGCCACCGCGCCGATCATCAAGAAGTCGCAATATCGCTTCCAGGTCACGCGGCCGCGGGCGGCCGTAAGCGGCCGCTATGCCTGCGGCCCGCTCGGCTCGAGCACGCAGCTGGTCGATTCCATGCGGCAGTTTCCATACAAAGGGGAGAGCTTCGGATGGCTCATCTGGCGCAAACGCAACTGCTGCGCGCTCTGATCGCGGCCGCCGTCCTGTCGGCAGGCACCGCCAGCGCCGGGGACGAGCTGCCCGATCCTGCCTTCGCGCCGGGAGCCACCGGTCGGATTGCGGCGCCGGTCGACCGGATCGTTCGCGATGCGGAACGCCGCGGCGAGGCGCTGGCCCGCGAGCTCACGATCCAGCCGCCGCGCGAGGGTGTAGAGATCGAGGATCTGGCCGGGATCCGCACCCGGGCGCTGAACGATCCGCGCGTGCGCGCCCTCCTCGGAGCCCCCGATGCGGAGGAGGTCGCGGCCGAAACCCGCGCCCGCTACGGCGAGGCGCGCGCGATCCTCTTTGCCTCCTTCTCGATGCCCGACACTTCGCTCCGGCAGATGATGCGGGAGGCAACCGCTCACGATCTGACGGTGGTGTTTCGGGGCTTCGTCAACAACAGCGTCTTCGACACGCGGGCGAGGCTCGAGGAAGTCTTTGCGGAGGACGAGACAGGCGAGGCCTTCGGGATCGACCCGACGCTCTTCCGGCGCTTCGACATTCGCTCGGTGCCGGCCCTCGTGGTGCTGGCCGAGGATCTCGGCGACTGCGCAACGCCCGCCTGCGAGGGCGATCCGCCGCCCCGGCATGATCGGGTGAGCGGCAACGTGCCCCTTGAGACCGCGCTGCGCGTGATCGCGGCCGGCAATGGCGAGGCCGCTTCGGTGGCCCGCTCGCTTCTGGAGCAAAAGCCATGATCCGCGCTCTCCTGTCGATCCTTCTCCTTCTCGCGGCCGCGGCCGCGGGCGCAGCCTCGGCCGAGGACCTGAACCCGACGGCGCGGGCAAAGGCCGCGGGCAATGCCGCAAAGATCGGCAGCGGCTCGAGCGTCTTCACGACCGGCAAGATCGAGGAGACGGTGACGCCCTACGCCGGCACCGACCTGCCGGAGGCGTCGATCCCGGGCTCGAGCCTCGAAAGCCGCGGGCGCGAGGAGGCGATCTCGGGAGGCGAAAGCTCCAAGGTCTATCAGAAGATGCAAAGCAGCTCGCAGCTCCGGCCGACCTATGAGCTCGACGGCAGCTATGGCGGCCTCCAGGCTGCGGACGCTGCCATCAAGAACGCGGATTCCATCGCCGGGCAGTATTTCTCGGGGTCCGAGACGGAGAACCCGGCCTGCAACTTCACCGACTTCAGCGTCATGGAGAGCTTCGTCCGCTACTGCGACTCCCACACGGCCATGACCAGCAAGGATTGCACGATCACCCGCACGGTGGAGGTGGATCGGCGAGATTACTGGCAGTGCGACATCGCCAGAAGCGATCTGACCGTCACCTGCGTGCCGGACGCCACGGGAGAATGCCCGAAGGCTGACCTGCCTGAAGGTAACCCCAACAACCAGTGCACGTTCCTTCAGGAGCGCTGCGTGGAATGGAGCAGGAACGAGTGGACGGAGGGGCCATACAACGGCCGGGTCGACGGAAGGTATTACGGCTGGGAGAAGTCATCGGACGGAAGCCTCCGCCTTTTCTGGGACACATCCGGGCCACAGGAAAGGACGGCGAAGACAAACAGCACTCCGATCTCCATTGGAAACTGCGTCTACCACGCGGATTGGGGCAACAAGCAGAAGGTGGGCTCCATCTACCGCTATGCTGTCTATCGCATCTGCACGGGCGAAGGAGCTCAGTGCCTCAAGAAGGAGCGGGATTATCGCTGCATCAGCGGCAACCAGTGCAAGAGCCTCAAGGCCACGCCGGCCTGCAAGGTGGATCGCCAGAAGTGCATTACATCGGGGCCGAACGGATGCGAACTCCAACGCTTCGACTATTCCTGCTTCAATGACCTGAAGAACCACAAGCCTGCACGGCTGGTAGAAACCAAGATCGAGCGGATCGAGGACAAGCTCACAAACTCCTGCAACCCGAGTCCGGCCGATCAGGGCTGCGCGGCACAGGACACGGTTTGCACCTCGGGACCGGAGATCCGCACCGTCATGGGCTTTCCGGTCTCGCGGGACTGCTGGACCTACAAGCAGAGCTTCCAGTGCCTCGACGGCAAATCTCCGAATGCCACCGACTGCGGACCGTTCCTGAAGGATCCGAGCTGCAAGAAGGTGAGCCAGACCTGCCTCACCTTCGCTGAAGCGGACGAGGAAGTGGGGCCCACGCCGAAGACCTGCCAGCATTGGGAATATGGCTACAAGTGCGGGGGCGGGATGAGCCTGCCCGACTCCTGCTCTGCCACCAACGTGTGCGTGGGCGATCTCTGCGAGGGCATTCCAGATGAGGTGAACAAGGACTTCCCGATGGCGGCCTCCTGGCTGAGCGTGCTCGATGAGGCCGCCAAGGACAGCGAAAAGTCGCTCGACATGCAGGACGTGAAGCTCTTCGGCGGCGTCAATCGCAAGTGCAAGGTCGGCGCCCTCGGCTACATGAACTGCTGCAAGGACTCCGGCTGGGCCAACGGGATCCTCGACTCCTGCTCGGAAAGCGAGCTGGCGCTGATCGACCGCATCCAGGCGAAGGCCGCCGTCTATATCGGCACCTATTGCTCGCGGAAGGTGCTCGGCGTCTGCGTCTCGAAGCGCCGGAGCTACTGCACCTTCAACAGCCAGCTCGCCATGGTCTTCCAGAAGGAGATCCACCACCTCACCGCCACGAGCTGGGGGTCGGCCAAGAAGCCGAACTGCAACGGGATCAAGCTCGACGAGATCGAGACGATCGATTGGGACAAGATCGATCTCTCGGAAGCCTTCGGCGACATGATGAACGGGGCCACCGTCCCGGCCTCGAAGGACGTCACGAAATACATGCGCGACCGGTTCGATGCCATGGCAGGCGCGGCGGCGGGAGGCCAGTGACATGAACCGACGCACCCTGATCCTCGGGGCCGCGGCCGCGCTGGCACCCCTGCCTGCCGTCGCCGATCCCTCCGCACCCGTGGGACTCATCCTCGTCGGCGCGAGCTGGTGCCCGTTCTGCAAGGGCGCTGCCCAAGCGCTCCATGCCGCGGCCGGCCCGGCCGGGCTGCCGGTTCTGGTCGCGTCCCATGACGGCCGGCCGATCCCACCGTTCGAGGAGTTCGTGGACGCCCGCGGCCATCCGCTCGCGGCGGGCGTCCGGCAATGGCCGACGCTCCTCTTCGTCCATCTGCCCTCGCAGCGGGTCTTCGCCACCATCGAAGGCTTCCGCAACGCGCGGGCCTATCTCGGGCAGGTCCGGGCCACCCTCACTGCAGCACGGGAGGCGGGCTATGCGTAAGAGCGTGTTCGCGGCCCTCATCGGCGCGTCTCTCGGCGGCTCGGCCGCGCTGGCGAACGGCGGCGCGGGCTCGGCCTACGGCTACTGCCGCGACGAAATCACGACCGGCTGGAATTTCTACTGCGACCCCACGCGCGCGAAGAAGGAAGAGAAGCCGAAGCTGCCAGCCGCGGCCGCACCTGCGGCGCAGGCTCCCGCCGCACCGGCCGAGAAGAGCTACACCCAGAAGATCGAGGAATATCGCAAGGAGCTGGATGAGCTGAAGTATCGCGCCGTGCTCGAGCCGTCGCCGGAGAATGTGCAGGCCTACATGGAGGCTCAGCAAAAGATGAGCCGGATGGCCGCGAGCTTCACCGACCAGTGGCAGAGGATCCTCTTCCGCACGCCCTCGCTCGACATCAACACCCGCTTCCCGATGACCCAGATGGGCGGCTCGGTCTATCAGGACCAGATGCGCGTGGCGCGCGAGGCCTCGTTGAAGGACGCGGCGGCAAATCTCGGCTTCATGGTGATCGTGGAGGATGCTGCGATCTGCGGCCTCTGCACGCCGCAGCTCGAAGTCATCCGCAGGATGCAGGAGCAATATGGGATCGAGCCCATCGTCGTGACGGTGGACGGCTCGTTCCATCCCCTCTTCCCGAACGCCGTGGTGGATACGGGCCAGCTCAAGGCGCTGAAGCTCGCGGACAGCCCGCGCCCGACCATCGCTCTGGTCGAACCTCGCACCGGCACGGTCGAGCCGATCGGCTCGGGGCTTCTCACCGAGGACACGATCCTCGAGCGCGTCCATGTCGTGACGCAGATCCCCGCCGGCCAAAGATACTGAGGCAGTCATGTCCCATGCTTTTCATCCGCAAACCTCGGGCGGCCTCTCGGCCCGGCGCAGGCGTCAACGGTGTCTGGACCTCTTCCGTCTCTCGTTGGCGGCCCTAGCGCTCCACCTCGTCATCATCGGCGCCGTCTATGCGGGGATCCTCGGCCCGGAGCCCAACTGGACGCCCTTTCTCGTCACCATGACTGTCTTCGGCGCCTCGGCCCTCTGGGGCCTGATCGGCCTCGCCCTCTCTTCCAGATCGTAAGGAGTAGCCCGTGCAACTGTTGAAATGGATCTCGAGCGGGATCCTCGCCGGCGCGCTCAGCTGCGCCACCGCGGGATCAGCCATTCCGGCCGGCCTTGGCGACGACCTGAAGGATTTCTGGGAGCGGACCGGCGGCGGCGTGAACGTGACGCGGCCGCAAGCCTATCAGGGGCAGATGGGGGGCTATGTCACCCTCGGCTCGCTCTACATGCGCACCAAGCCGCGCAACAGCTCCATGCTGCAGTTCCAGCTCCCCTCGGTGCGGGCCGGCTGCGGCGGCATCGACATTTTCGGGGGCTCCTTCTCGTTCATCAGCAAGGAGGAAATGATCTACCTCATGGAGGGGATCATGCAGAACGCCTCCAGCTTCGCCTTCGAGCTGGCCCTCGAGAGCCTGTCGCCGGCCGTGGCCGAACAGGTCGCCAAGCTGCGCGACCTGCTGCAGGAGGTGAACGCCATGAACATCAACTCCTGCGAGGCGGGGCAGATGCTCGTGGGCTCCCTCTGGCCGAAAATGGACGGCGCGTCTCAGCACATCTGCCAGACGGTCGGCGGCATGAACGGCACGTTCGCCGACGCCGTGTCCCGCCGGCACGGCTGCGGGACCGAGGGCAAGCAGAACCAGACGCTCCGCGGTGCTAAGGGCGCGCTCGCCGATCAGGTCCCGGTCGACATCAACTACGCCTGGCGCGCGGTAAAGAAGAACGGCTTCCTCGCCTCGAACCCGACCATCGGCGAGCTCTTCATGTCGATGACCGGCACGATCATCACGACCGGGGCCGCGAACGACAATGAGGGGCCGAAGCACCGGACCATCGCTCCCCGCGCCTTCACTCCGGAAATGCTGGTGGCTCTGGTCGATGGCGGCACGATCCCGATCCTGAAATGCAACGATACCAACAAGTGCCTGAACCCGACGTGGAAGGACGTGACCCTCGCGCGCGATGACGCCTATTTCGCGCGGGTCCGGAAGGTGGTGAAGGCCCTCTCTGACGCGATCCGCGACGATACCGAGCTGACCGAGGAAATGATCGGCATCATCGGCCTCACCTCGGCGCCGGTCTACGAGACGCTGAAGACGGCCCGGGCCTACAAGTATCAGTTCGTGGACGACGAGATCGCGCTCCTGTCCGAGCTCGTCGCGGTCGAGCTCGCCATGCTCTACATGAACGAGACCCTGACCGAAATGGGCCGCTCGGCCTCGAACGTCGACACGTTCGGCGACATTGTCCGCGAGTTCCAGGAGACCATCCGCAACACCCAGAACGGCTTCGGCACGCTGCGCCGCGAGGCCGCCGAAAAGTATGCAGACGCGCTTTCGGCCATCGAGAAGCTGCAGCTTCACAAGGCCATGCTCACGGCCGGCAGCTCCACGAAGTTCGCTTCGATGATGGGACAGGGGCGCTAATCCATGCAGTGGGAAATCTACACGACCGGCGGCGCCTTCTATCTCTATGACGTGTTCCAGATGCTCGGGGCCTACACCTCCTCGGGCAACTTCAAGAACCTCCTCGCCATCGGGACGATCATCGGCATCGGCTGGGCGTCGCTGCAGCTGGCCTTCGGCGGCAGCCTCGGCTCCGCCATGAAATATGTGCTGACCATGATGCTCGTCATGATGTTCACCCTCGGCCCGAAATCCTCGGTGGTCATCATCGACAAGACCAGCGGAACGGTGCCCATCTACGGGGTCGTGGACAATGTGCCGACGCCGGTGGCGATGCTCGGGCACTACACCTCGGCCGTGAGCTACTACCTGACCGGGCAGATGGAAACGCTCATGTCCACGCCCACGAACCTCACCTACCAGAAGAACGGGATCCTCTTCGGCGCCACCCTCCTGTCGCAGGCCGCGAACTGGCGGGCGGTCACGCCAAAGATCCACGAGAACCTGGTCAACTATATGCAGAACTGCGTTCTCGACGCGGCAGCGCTCGGACACATGGAGCTCGAAATGGTGGCCACGACCGGCAACCTCGAGAGCTACATCGCCTCGAACATGCCGGCCTCGATGGCCTATTACGACGTGGTGAAGGGCGCGACGCGCAAATGCTCCGAGGGCTGGGCGAACGTCCGGGCCGCCGTGACCACCGACGTGAACAAGGTGTTCGCGCGCAAGGCGGCCGGGATCTTCCAGGGCGTCAATTCCTCGGGCGCAGCCAACGTGAACCGGCTGAAGGGCACGCTGAGCGACTTCCAGCAGCTCATGGCCATGTCCTCGGCCTCGTCCGTGCAAACCGTGAAGCAGGCCATGTATGTCACGGCCATGGACGACGGGATGAAGCGCTTCATCGCCAACTCGGGCAACTCGGCTGCGATGGAGATCTATCAGGCGACCCGCGCCGAGATCCAGACGCGCTCGAGCTATGCCGCCATCGGCGCCAGCGCCGCCAAATGGGTGCCGCTCCTGAAGATCGTCTTCGAGACGCTCTATTACGCCGCCTTCCCGATGGCCGTCCTCATGATGATGACCCCGCTCGCCATGACCGTGCTCAAGGGCTATGCCGGCGGCTTCGTCTGGATCGCGGCTTGGGAGCCCTTGAGCGCGATCCTGCATTCGGTCGTCATCAAGGCCTCCACCGGCTTCTACCGCGAGGCGGGGGCGGTCACCTCGGACGGATCGGTGAGCGACGTGGTGCTTTCATGGGCGAACCACTTCGGGATCCGGGCAGTCGAGCAGGATGTGGGCAGCGTCGCGGGCTACCTCATGATGTCGGTGCCGTTCCTCGCGACGGCCATCCTGTTCGGCGCCAACCGCATGGTGGGCATGGCGACCTCGATGCTGAACGTGGGGCAGGGGGCCGCAATCGAGTCCGGGCGCGAGGCCGCAACCGGCGCGATCAGCCTCGGCAACATGTCCATGAACAACTACGCGGCCAACAAGATGAACCTCTCGAGCATGTGGGACGTCGGCCGGGACAGCATGGTGGGAGACAACGGCGCGGTCATCACGCAGAACGCGGACGGGCGCTACAACTGGGCCGCCGGCACCGCCGTCTCCTCCGGCGCCATGACCTCGCAGTTCGGAGAAGCCGTCCGGTCCGAAGTCAGCCGCCGCGCCGAAAGCTCGCGCACCGCCGCCTCAAGCGCGGCTTCCGAGCTCTCGGACTACATCAGCCAGGGGGCATCCGAGATCAACAGCTTCGGGCAGAGCTTCACCAGCGGGAAGATGGCAAACAAGGGATATGCCACTGATTCACAAGCGACAGAGACAACAAGGGTCGCGGAGTCGTTCAAGCGAGTTGAGGACTTTGCGCGCGATCATGGCATCTCGACCGACGTCGCAATAGGCGCCGGCATCGCCGCTCACCTTCAAGCGAAGGCGGGAGGAGCACTAGGATCAGCTATCTCTAGCTTGACCGGTCTGGAGGCCGGTGCAAGCGCCTCTCTGTCGGGCAATCTGGGAGCCAAATCCGACGAACGGTTCAGTGAAATCGTTAAGGCTGCCACAAGTGCTGGCATTGACAAAGACGTGAGCACAATCAACTCGGCGCGCTACTCGGCCAGCTCCTCTGACACGCATGGCCGCCAGACCACGGCGGGAGAGGACCGGCGCTTCAGCTTGGACGAAGGTGAACGCCTGGCGGAAAGTTACATTTCGAGACTGGAGGAGGCCAAATCTTATTCGGAAGCGGAGAGCCGGTTGAAGTCTGGTGGCACCTCTCTCGACATGAACCTCAATCAGATGATCGGCAACGAACTGGTCCGCGGTGGCCACAACCCGCTCGAAGTAAGCGACTTCTTCAATCCGAAAACAGGCGCGGCCATGGGAGAAGGCAAGCAGATCGTCGGCCGCGTGGTGGACGACCTCGTAAACGGTCTGGTCGGGCCCGGGCCCCAAGATCGCACACAAGACTACGAGGTGCAGGTCGATCAGAGCGCCTTCCGCAAGGATCTGCCCCGCGAAGCTACTCTTGATGCAGGCACGCCAAATGCGCGATCAATTTCGCTCGATGCTCAGCGCAGCTCTGTCGATGGAGCGATTGGCCAAGCTGAAAGCGATGCGCAAGGCGACCATCTCAACCTTACCCGCTACCATGGTGACAAGGTGAGGGAGGAAAATCCGCTGCTCGAATCCAACCGGTCTGCTCTGGCCAGTGGCGCTGAGCAGACGATTGGGGAGGCCGGCTACAAGCGCGTGTTTGGTTGGCTGAACGTTGGCGCCGCCGAGGCGGCAGAGCTGCAGCAGGCACATCCTGCCGCTTGGACGTCGCCAGGCGCGGCTTTGGATTACTACAGTCAGAACCCGGAAAAATTCATGGAGGTGCTCGGCCGCCCTTTCGTTGATGGCGACGACTTGCCCTCGTCGCCGGATAACCAGAATGCGGCCCTGTATCCCTCGCCGATGCTGCCGAGAGCATACTCAGCGCAGGAGCGGGACGTCATGGTGCGCACCATCCTCGGCGAGGCCGCCGATCAGGGCAATGTCGGCATGGCGGCAGTTGCGCTAGTAATCCGCAACCGTGCGGAAGACGTCAGGTTTCCCGACAACGTGGCAGACGTCAGCCTGCAGCCACGCCAGTTCTCTGCCTGGAACGCGGACGGATCAGGGAACGCTCTCGTCGCCAAATACAACCCCGGCGAGGCGGCTTATGAGCGCGCCGCCTACGTTGCCGATCTCGTGATGGCCGGGCTGGTTCCCGACTTTACTGAAGGCGCCACGCACTACTACTCACCGGCCGGAATGAACCATCTGGTGGAAAGCGGCTACCAGAAAAACCTCATCCCGTCCTGGCTCGCCCGTGAGACGGAAGCTCGTGATGCTCCGCCGATACGCATCGGCGGGCACATTTTCACAGGCTCGGTTCGGATTGACAGATGATGGGCAATCAATGCCAACCCAACAAGGCTCGGTGAGCATGATACTCCGGCGTGCCCAGTACGAACTCGCGCGCGGCGAAGCTATGCGGCTCCACATCCACCGGAGCCAACGGCGAAGGACTATCCACCAACAACAGATTGAGCTGAGCCGGTCCCGCACCGCTTCTAGTGCCGTATCGTGGCACCAGTGCAACTACCCCCAGAAAGGCACCAAAAAATGTCGTCGCAGCGCTCATGAACCAGACGCCGGCTGATAGATAGTAGAGGCCCGCTGCGCCGAGAATCCACTCGAACACAACCCTCAAGATGCGAGACATCGACCATGCCTTGTGCTTCGGCATCTGAGCGCCGCAAGAGACGCCGGGTAGCTTGGGCAAACTTGCCTGTCTCGGGGGTAGGGTCATAACGACATCCTAGATACAACAAACGCCCGCCGAAGAGGTTCGAGCAGCTCATTCACCTTGAGGATAGCGCAAGATTTGAACAACGCAAGGCTGAAGAACAAAGTACGACCAAGGCGAACTAACGCAGTAAGCCACTAAAAAGAGCTAAGAGATGGTAAACCTTCTCTTGTGTCGAGTCCCACTGCACATGCCCAGCCTCATCCATATAAAGCTCTATTTTTCTTGACATGCGCAAGGTCCGAGCCCTCCACTGATACGGCGAAAGGCCGAGAGTTCCAGGCTTTTGACAGCGGCTATGTGGAGAGGTGTCAATTGTGACAACAACGGCTGTCGACAGCGGACGCTTGATGAGGTCCGCTTTTGCGCGATCCCGCAGCGGTGAGCACACTGTCGTTCGGGAGCTTGGGCGTGCTGACGATCTCGGTCCGATCCTGCACTTGGTCAGGGATGCGCATGCCGAAAGCCGCTTCTCGTATATTGCCTTCTGTGAGGGCAAGGCACGTGCGGCCATACAAGCGATAGCTGATGATCGCAGGCTGCAGTGTGGATTTATCGCTTGGCAAGGTGGCACGCCGATCGGATTCTCATCATGCCGTCTGGGTGAGTACTTCCTTGGTACCGGCGTGCTGGTGGCCACCATCAATAACGTCTTTGTCGCCAGGACAGCACGTCGTTCGCTGAATGGCGGATCGGCAGCTCTTGGCCTCATGGAGCACATGCTGACATGGGCGGCCAGAAGAGGTGCCCACGAGATCATGCTCCATACTACCTCGGGTATTGATCCCGGCCGCACCCATAAGCTTGTCAAGCGCCTTGGCTTCGGCGTGGTCGGCGGCAGTTACGTGCGACGATTCCAATGAATTTCAAGCCCCGACGGCCGGCCAGCTGGTTGAGCCAAACTCTCAAGACGGAGGATGATGTGATGGTATGTGGGAAGCGATCTCGATTGCGTTGTTTGATAAGGTGGTGCTGCGCAGCCGTTGTAGCGGGCGGGATATTCCCGCTGGCTGCGCACGCGCAGGTCACCGCGCCCGAATTGACTTCGGCCGCGGCTCTCCTCGACTGGCTGGCGACGGAGGCGGAGGCGGGGGCAACCAGAGTTCGTCTGTCCGAAACCGGCACGATCTGCGTCGTGGGCCAGTACACCCGCGTTGATCGTTCGCTCAAGAAGCACGGCGTCGACGTAAATGACAAAACGCACGTGCCGGAGAATAATGTCGCGATCGTATTGATCAATGGATCGGAAGTTTCGACGTCGCTGCACCGTCAGAACAAGCTTTTATTCCATTATCTTGGTTGCTGGGAGGCTTCGCGCATTGAAATTGAATTCGAACCATTCATTGCGCTGGATACGGGGTTCATCAACGTATGGTTTCGACCGATCCTGAAATGAAGTCACTCTGTGTTTGGGGTTAAATATGAGCGAAGGCTTGCCGTTAAAAGACGTACTTAATAACGTTAACGATGCTTTTGGAGAAATGCTTGAGCGCGTAGAGGATCAAGCCCTTGAATCAAAGAGGAATTTTAAGGATTGGCTTGCAAAGGCTGGCGAGAATTTCGCGGCCGATATCGGAATTACAGACCAGTTTGAAATCAACGGCGTCGTTCATGTCTATACGTCAGCGATGCACGCATACAAAATCCACAAGTCTTTTAGCTTCACCTTCGGCTGGATCAATGAGGTGCATAATATATGGGCAACCGAGGCGGACGTCATCTTGGACACCCGGAAGGACATCTACAACAACGTAGTCGGCCGCCAGATTGCTGAGTTCGCCGTAGATAACGGGTTTGGTCGCGACGTCGTCGAAAGCCTTCTAAGAGAGGCTATCAAACAAGATCTGGTGATCCTTAACGAATTTCTTGATCCACGCACGAAGTATTACCAGTCGCCACCAGAAATCGACATGGTGGATTTGTTTAACAAAGCCTATGAGGGACGCGCCGTCGCATCCCTGAACGGCAGCGGAGGCGTCGATGTACACTCTCTGGTCGATGGGGCGCCTGGGGACAACGTCATCGGGGATGGTTACGCTTACGACTACAGCCTTGAAATGGAGAACCCCTACAGCGCGACTTACGACTCTGATGGGAACATCATTTCGTCCCCGAGGCCCGAGCCGAGGCCCGACGATTTCGATCCGACGGGCTCAGGCAACCAGTCCTCGAAGCCACTGATCATAGACATGGACGGTGACGGCATCGAAGTGTCGGCGGACAACACAGCAGACTTTGATTGGGATGCAGACGGCTACCTGGAGAACGGTAGCTGGGTTCATCCGGACGATGCCTTCCTTGTGATCGACCTGAACGCAAATGGAAGCAGGGGTGCCGGAGACGGTAAAATTAATCAGGCGAAGGAGATTGCTTTCTCGCTCTGGACAGGTGGCAACCCCGACGACACCGATCTTCAGGCACTTGGCATTTTTGACCGTATCGCCAACGGCGGCAACGGGAACGGACGGATCGACGCGGGCGATGCCATCTGGACTGAACTGAGAATATGGCAGGATAAGAACAGCGACGGCGTTGTGGATGGCGCGCTCGACACGCCTGGCGGAGAACTCCACACACTGTCCTCTCTGGGCTTCAGTCGCATCAACCTGAGCTATGGCTCTGGGAGCTTCGGTGACGATTCTGACGATCAGGTGACGACCGGGGCCGCCTTGTTGGGTCAAGCCTCATATGTGCGTAACGGTGTCACCACGCAAGGCGGCGTTGGTGACGTCGCTATCACCTTCAATCCGATTGGCTGGAAGAGGCTCCAGACCACTGAGGGCTATGATATCCGATTTGAGAACGGAGACAAACTCCGGTATGCCGTAGTCGCTTCAGGAGCGCCTGCGTCGGTTAACCTTGCATCTCTGGTTCTTGATGGCGCGGTCGGGGATGCGAGGGCCAATGCACTGGACGCATCCGGGCAGACCCGGCAGGTGCAGATCGCTGGTGGCGAGGGAGGAGACACGCTGCGGGGTGGTGCAAACCATGACATGTTGTCTGGAGACGGAGGTGCCGATGTCATCTACGGCAATGACGGGAATGACACACTGTTCATTGATGCTGCGGATCTCGCAAGTGGCATCGTAAACGGCGGACGCGGCCACGATACAGCCATCGTCTTAGGGTCGGAGGATGTCGTCCTTGACCTTCAGGCGCATTCGCTGGAGGCGGCAGCCGGCGGAGATGGCAACGACTCCATCTCGGGCGCGCAGCTTGATCTTAATCTCTACCTTCAAGGTGGGGCCGGAGATGACAGCGTATCCGGTGGGTCAGGTGATGACACGCTGAGTGGTGATGCCGGCAACGACACGGTGCGAGGAGGGTATGGCGATGACACCGTTTTCGGGGCAAAGGGCAACGACAGCCTCCAAGGTCAGGCCGGCGATGATCTGCTTCTCGGTGGCGAGGGGGCCGATAGCCTGGAAGGAGGAGATGGCGATGACATAGGTTCCGGCGGTGCCGGAAACGACGTGATGACCGGGAGCAGTGGAGACGATCACCTTTCAGGTGATGACGGCGCTGACACGCTTGATGGCGGGATGGGGGACGATTCCCTTGAAGGGAATGAGGGGAATGACCGCCTCCTTTACTGGCGTGGCGACGATACGCTGATCGGAGGTCTAGGAAACGATACGTTCGTTCTATCAACCAGTGCAGAGTATGGCTCCGCCAGCCATTGGGGCTGGGTCATCATGCAGGGTGGCAAGGGGCAAGACACCCTGGAGCTGATTGGTTCGAGCGATAGCTACTCGATCCGGAAGGTCGATGACAACCAGTGGCAGATCTACCGCGCCACGTCGGCATCAGCCAAAGTCGTCATCGACGCTATGGACATTGAAGTGCTCCGCTTTGGAGATGGTTCAACAAGGATCCTGTCCATCGACACATCCCTCGACACGTCTGCCGACTACGTTCGAAGCAACACCGATATGTGGGTTGGCGACAGCGCCGCCTCCATCCTCTTCGGCAGCTTTGTAGAGAATGGAACGTTGTTTGGCTGGATGGGAGAAGACACTCTGACGGGAATGATGTCGTCGGACTCGATCATTGGGGGAGAAGGTCGCGATACGGTCGATGGTGGCAACGGCAACGACAATATAAGCGGGTCAAGCGGCGGGGACTTACTCTACGGGAACGCCGATAAAGACACGATATCGGGTGGGTCCGGCTCTGACAGCCTGGTCGGGGGAACCGGAGCCGACTCCTTGGTCGGCGGCACCGGAGCAGACCTGCTGCTTGGAGAAGCCGGTATGGACACTCTGGTGGGTGGCGATGGGAGTGATAGTCTGGATGGCGGCGCCGACAGTGACGTCATTTACGGCAGCGGCGGATCTGATCTTGCATCCGGCGGCGACGGCGATGACTCCATCTATGGAGGAATCGGTTCGGACCGCATTTTCGGAGGCGGCGGAGACGACCTTCTGGAAGGCGACGAAGGATCGGACACGCTCTATGGGAATGACGGCAACGACACGTTATTCGGCGCTGCAGGCTTCAACATGCTCTCGGGGGGAGACGGCAATGATAGCCTCATAGGGGGCGATGATGATGATCAACTCGTTGGCGGCAACGGAGCAGACACACTCATCGGCGGGCAAGGCAGCGACATCATCATAGGCGGCGATGGCGGGGATCGTCTCGACGGTGGAGCGGGTGTTCTCGACGTGGTCAGCTACTACGAGTCCGACAGCGCGGTTTTCATTGATCTGTTGAGCGGTAACACATCCGGCGGCGATGCATCCGGCGATATCTTGGCAGGCTTCGAGCACGCATCGGGTAGCAGCTACAACGACAGCCTGTGGGGCGACGACCAGAACAACGTTCTGATTGGCTTGCGAGGCGCTGATATCCTTCGGGGTCGTTCGGGCCACGATGATCTCTCGGGCGGCGACGGCGATGATAGCTTGGACGGGGGCGCCGGACTGGATCGACTTTGGGGAGACGCGGGAAACGACACGCTCTCTGGAGGCTCGGGAGCTGACACGCTGTCGGGTGGAACTGGAATCGACACCGCCTCCTATGCGACATCTGCGAGTGGACTGTGCGCGGACCTCTCCAACAGCGCAAAGAACACTGGCGACGCCGCGGATGACGTCTACGCAGGCATTGAAAATCTGATTGGATCAGATTTTTCGGACGAATTGGTGGGCAGTGGCATCGGCAACCGCCTGACAGGCGGCTCCGGACACGACTGGCTGGAAGGCCGCGCCGGCGCTGATACGCTGGACGGTGGAAGCGGCTGGGACAGAGCGGATTACTCTTTGTCGACAGCAGGTGTCTCAGCCGACCTACTTACGCCTACCTCCAACACCGGCGACGCGGCGGGTGATACCTACATTTCGATCGAAAGCCTCGGTGGATCGAATTTCGGCGACACTCTAGCGGGTGACAACAACGCGAACACCCTCCTCGGTCGGTCCGGCAACGACGTTCTTCGGGGGCGCGAAGGCGACGATCATCTGCTCGGGCATGAGGACAACGACATACTCGATGGCGGCGCTGGGAGCGACACCCTCGACGGAGGGGAAGGCATTGATCGTGTTTCGTACGGTTCGGCCACGACGGCGGTCAAAGTGGATCTCAGCGACCCAAGCATCAATACCGGCGATGCATTTGGCGACGTCTACATCTCGATCGAGAACCTCATGGGCTCAAACAACAACGACAACCTGCGCGGCAATGAAGGTGCAAACGCGATCTATGGAGCATCCGGAAACGATGTCATCTACGGTCGCGCCGGCGATGATACGGTGACCGGAGATGATGGAAATGACACTCTTTATGGGCAGGCAGGCAACGATCAACTCTACGGCGGATCCGGATCGGACGTCTTCGTCTTTGGTGCTGGCTACGCGCGTGACCGGATTGCTGATTTTGAGGACGATGTTGACATCATCCTGCTGACCGGAACAGGCATTTCGACGGTTGGTGCGGCAATGGCCCACGCTCGTCAGTCCGGCTCGGATGTCATCTTCGACTTTGGTGGTGACGATGTTCTAACGGTGACGAACACGCTGCTGGGTCAGTTGTCTAACGACCTGCAGTTGGCCTGATAAGAAGCACAGGCCGCCGATTAAGCGAGGGGTCCCGACGCGCACCTTATCAGGCATCGGAGCGGGACCCCGAGAGACCATATCAGCTTGGCGAATTATACGCAGGTTAAGCCACTTGAGCGAATGCCGCAGTGGAGGTTTCATGCCCAGCACGACAGCCTTGTGGGAGGTTCGGTCAGACCTGTCAGGCAGCGAGGGTCTTCATGACCAACTCCGGAGCGGCCTGGATGACCCGAACATAGGCGACGGCAAAATCAGGTGCCGTGGCTCTCGCCTGCTCCCAATCCCTCAGAGTCCCGACAGGGACACGGAAACGCTCCGCGAAATCGGCCTGCGAGAGCCCGAGGCCCGACCTCACCTTACGGATCAGCCGCGCCCGCTGACCGCGATCCATTGCCTCCGCCGTCACATCGAAATCTTCCGCGTCGGACGTGTCAGCAGGAAGAACGATAGGCTCTTTCTTCACCATTGTTGCTCCTTCTCACGGAAATATAGCGGGGCAGATCGCCCCGCCATGTGAACACGGCCGTGAAGAGCTTCCCCTCGACCTCACCTACAACCTTGAAGCGCTCTTCCTGATCTTCGGCACGGATCGAGGGGATAATGAGGTGACTATCGTCCTCGAAGATCCGATCGCCAAAGATCAGTGGCAACTTGTGCTTCTGCAGGTTCGCGGCGTCTTTCGCGGGATCGAATCTGCTCTCCATAACTACCAACATACGGAATTTCCGTACTCGTTGCAACGCCGGTCATGGCATTGCCGCGCCCCATGATTGGACCCAGCTATCCGGGTTGGCGCTCGGGTAGGGATGACCCGACCCATAATGCTAACTGCTTCCTCGAGGAAGCCAATGTGTCCGGCAGACAGGCGCGGTGTGCAGCTCCGTGCCCGCCGTCCAGCGGCGCAGCCAGCGGACCTCTGCACAGGTTGCGGACATCCCGGATGAGGAGGTGCGCCGTGCGCGACTCGATGTACCCGGCCCATTGCGGCCGGTCGATCATCATGGGTGCTGCTCCGCAGCGATCATCGAAGCGGTCGCTCAGAGGCGGCGCAGCGAGATCTTAGAAGATAACAAAGAGTTGCGGGAAATCCTGCTGTTCGCCGCAGATGCTCGATGCTTGCCGTGCCTGCGGATATTTCCGCACGTCGGGCGGGAAGTGGACATCGGACAGGCCTCGACATCAAGGAGCAATGATCGAGAAATCACCGATGACCAGGTCGCCACCCGAGCACTCAACCGCATGACAACCTCCGTCGCGCGGGGATCGTTCGTGGCTGAAGATCCGCAGGAAGTCCAACCTTCGTCGCTTGCTTGACCCATGCAGTCGCGTAACAGCAGGTTGATTCAGATGGCGAGGCTCAGAAGGCGTAGCGCAGGCCGGCGAGCAGGTCGAAGGTCTCGAGCCTGCCGTTGAAGTTGTCCCCGCCTGGGCCGTCAAACCTACCGACTCGGTCTGGAACCAGCGTCCCTCGGCGAATAGGGTGGCATTGGGGCTCAGTTTGTAGTCAAGGCCGCCGATCAACTGGTGAGGCGCAGATGGCGCGGCTGCAGCCCTTCTCCCCAACCCGTCGTCATCGCCAGGCGCGCCGGGTGTCGGTTTCCTCAAGCATTCGTCCGTCATGGAAGAGCAGGAGCGTCAGTGTCTCGTTGCGACCGATACGGACGGTCTGCTCCTTGACCTCGAAATGGTCCGCTCCCGTCCGGTCGAACCAGGCATCTGCACCCATCTTCTTGGGGGAAAGCGTTTCCTGAGCGAAACCGAACTGGATGTCGAACGCGAAGCTCTCGTGATCCAGTTCCCGCTGTGGATACCACCGCTCTGGAATGCTTTTCGACCGCGTGAACCAGCGGCGTCCGTTCCGCCCGTGGCAGACGAGCATCGAAGGTTCGAGGTCCGCCTCGACGAGCCGGATGGCCGCAGCGGTGAAGCTGACGTCGAAGGCCTCAGCGAAGGACCGGATGGTCGAGACGTCAAGCTTCTTCGTCTGTCGGACGAGGGGGCGGAACAGGTAGTTCGGCATCAGGAGGTCGGCCGCGTATCCATCGGCCGTCCGCTCTCGGGATGTTCCAGTTCGCGGATGGTAGTCCTCGACGCGGCACATCAGGCACTGCCCGCGATGATGGTGCCAGTGGCCGAGCTCGTGGGCGATCGAGAACCGCTGGCGAGCGGCAGGGCTGCGGCTGTTGACGGTGATGATCGCCTTGTCGTTCGCGCCGACGATGCGTGCCTCGCAGCCGTCAAGGGCGAGGTAACGCACCTTCGCCCCTGCATCGAACGCGATGGCCTCAAGGTCGATCTCACTGGGGTCTGTCACGCCCAGGTCCTGGAGCACGGCTTCGGCCGGGGTGAGACGCATCAGGACAGGCCGTCCTGGGGATCGATTACCCCGAGCTCCATCAGATCCTGGAGCTGGCTCAGCACGTCGGCATCGGAAAGCTCGCTTTCGTTGCGGGCCGCCATCGTCAAGCCGGCCGGGTTCCTGTCGATCGCCTGCCGCAGCCGCGCGCGTGCAGATGCCATGTCGATGACTGCAGGCGGGTGCGGGGTTTCCTGACGACGTGCAGCGGAAACACCTGCCTTGGCGGCCGCCATCCGGGTCTTTCTGGACGCAATACGGACCTGTTCGAACCGGGCCCGCATGCGGGAAGCGAATGCCTCCGGATCGCGACCATCTTCACGTGCTTCCGCCAGGATTTCCTCGTCCGACAGGCTCATGAGATCTTCCACGAATGCGTCTGCCAAGCGGTCGAGAGGGCGCTTTCGAAATGATTTTTCACTTGTCATGATTTCCACCCCGCGGGGAACTTCTTGTCGATGCGTCGGCGCATCAGGCGTCTCTTCGTGTTGTAGGCGGTGACATCGAGTCCCGTGAGCTCGCGGAGTTCCTCGGCCGTCAGGCCCTCCATGATTCCGACGAGGATGTCCTGGGCGACGGGATCATCGTCGAAGAGGGTGAAGAAAGCCGCCCGGATGCGCGCATCCTCCTCGTCCCGGATCAGTATCGCTTCCGCGTCCGGGCCCAGATCCTGGATCTCAAGGACATCTCCGTCTTCGCCGACAGCTTCCGATGCGTCTGCCGGATGCCGAAGGGCATCCTTTTCGCGCTCGCCGCTCGCCAGGGAGCGGATCACGCCGATCAGAAACCTCATGATCGGCACGTCAGCCGGACAGGACCGCCGATCGTCAAGGGCGCGTACCAGTGCCTCTTGTACCAAGTCACCAGTATCCACGGAGGAACCGCGCCCGAAGTAACGAGCCGCGCTCTCCAGCCTGGCGTAGTCCGCCACTGTGAAGCCGCAGATCGCAGCCTCGATCTCTTCCCTCGTCCTGATCGTGGT
This sequence comes from Cereibacter sphaeroides 2.4.1, assembly GCF_000012905.2. Lineage (NCBI taxonomy): Bacteria > Pseudomonadati > Pseudomonadota > Alphaproteobacteria > Rhodobacterales > Paracoccaceae > Cereibacter > Cereibacter sphaeroides. Next base: position 95,044 of record NC_007490.2, read on the forward strand.
CTTCTGCCCCAAACTCACACCCCACCTGCTCACTCATCTATGCGGCCGAACCTGCTCCTCTCGGACATCGCGCCCGCATGTCCGAGGCAGCCCCTCTCGCCCGCATATGGAGATGAGGCGGCAAGGCCGGAAGGTCTGCCCCCGACAACTATAGGAGATCAAAAGTGATCTACGCGATCAACTACGACCTGCACCGGCCCGGGCAGAACTACGACGGGCTCCACGACGCCATCAAGAACCTCGGTGCCTGGTGGTACTACCTCGGTTCGACCTGGCTCGTTGACACCAACTTGAACGCCGGCGGCATCTGGGACCGCCTCGCACCCCACGTCGACAAGAACGACAGCGTCCTCATCATCGGCGTGACCCGGAACCATGCCGGCTGGCTGCCCCAGGCGGCGTGGGACTGGATCAACGCCCGCAGCAACAGGATGGCGGCGTGAGTAAACACAATATATGGTTTGAATAATCATTAGCTACACCATATATGGTAAAGCGCGGTCGCCTGAGGGGAGGCGGGACGACCGAAAGACAGAGAGGAAGACATATGCCGCTCGATAACACATCTCCCGCACTTGACGCCCTCCTCCTCGGCACGGTCCTGGAGCTTGAGCTCAGCGACCGGGATCGGCGGGTTCTGAGGAAGCGCTACGACCTGATCAAGCCGCACCTGGAGCGGCAGGGGAGCGCGCTGGCGCCCTATCTGAATAACGCTCTGGTCTACGCTCAGGGATCCCGGGCCATCGGCGCCACGATCGTTCATGGTGCCGACGATGACCGGTTCGATCTTGACGGCATCCTGGAGTTTCCCACGCCCATGGGCTGGGGTCCTGCCAAGGTTCTCGACGAGCTCTACACCAGCCTGGAGGGGTTTCCGGACTCGACAGGCATCCAGCGCTGCACGCGGTGCATCCAGCTCAAGTTCGCCTTCATGCATCTCGATCTGACGCCGATGGATCCGGCCAGCGCCCCGCGCGTCGACCGGGTCGGAGACATCTACCACAGTCCGGACAAGGGCGAGGACCTGCGGGTCGCAGCCAATCCCTACGGTTTCGCATCCTGGTTCAGGGGCAGGGTCGCGCAGCCGACGGTCATCTTCCGCGACCAGGTCGCGAAGGCCCGGACGGCGCTCGGCATCCGTGACCGGATCGCGCTCGGCTCCATGATCATCAAGGCTGACACACAGGTTGACGACTTGCCGGACGAGGTCGATCCCATCCGCGACGCGCCGCAGGTCATCGCGCTCAAGCTGATGAAGCGGTACCTGAACTTGCGATACGCCAATCGCAAGGAACGTCGGCCGCCCTCGGTCTATCTTTCGAAGCTGGCTGCCATGGTTCCCGTCAATTCCACGGGCCTCTGCTCGCAGCTCGAGGATTATGCCAACCTCGTCGAGCAGCGGATGGCGTACTGCCTCGCCACCGGCTCGCGGCCAGAAGAGCGAAACCCGGCCCTCTGGGAGGAGAACTTCAACGATCGCTGGCCGAAGCAGGTGTGCGAGATGCAGCTCCTCCAGAACGACATGCGGCATCTTCGGCACGAGTTGGCAAAGGCCCGTATTTCGGAGGCGCCGGAGATCCGGCGGATCTTCTCGAGACTGTTCGGAGAGAGGGCGACGGTCGCGTCGTTCAAGGCCTACACCGACCAGCTTTCCTCTACAGCCGGGAAGACCCGGGTGGAGCAGGGCAGGGGCTACATTGCTGCCCCGGCGATTTTGCCCGCAGCGGCGGCTTTGAAGGTCTCCGCAGCACCTGCTCACCACTTCCATTGCGGGGTGCAGGACAAATGAAACCGCGGCGGCTGTCGCTGGAAGCGCAGATCCGCAGGATGCGGGCAAAATGGCCGGAGTTCAGGCCGGGCGTCATCGGATCTACGAGCATCAGCTGGATGGGACCACTGCGCGGCTTCCAGATGGATTACACAGTTCTTGTGCGCTGGTCAGTTGGTCAGACGCCCAAGGCCATCGTCGTGAGCCCGCAGTTGCGACCGCGTGTCGGCACGGCCTTCATCGACATTCCCCATCTGATCCTCGACGTGGAGAACCCCGAGGACTCCCCGCTCTGCCTCTTCGATCCGGAGGCCGGCGAATGGAACGACACGCTTTCCGTGGCGGACACCATTCTGCCCTGGGCATCGGAATGGCTCCACAACTACGAGCTCTGGCACCTGGATGGCGTGTGGCGAGGACCGAACGCACCGGGGCCGATCTCGATCGGTGACGCCCTGAGACTGAGAAAGGAGTGCCTGCATGGCGAAAAGACGGACTGACGCAAGACAGGTAACGAAAACGCTCCTGTGGGCGCGGGCGGCGGGCCGCTGCCAGTTCCGCAATTGCGGCAAGCGGCTGGATGTCGATCGGGTTACGGCCAACATGCAACGGAACAGCGCCTACGTAGCGCATATCGTGGCGGCCGACCCCGGCGGCGCCAGGGGTGACGACGCTCTCTCGCCGCTGCTGGCAGACAACATCAACAACCTGATGCTGGTCTGCGACACCCATCATCGGGAGGTAGACGACAAGGCCGAGGAGCACATCTACACCGTCGAGATCCTGACCGCGATGAAGCGGGAGCAGGAGGCGCGAGTCGACCGGCTGTTGTCTCCGAGAACGACAAAGGCGGCCCACGTCCTGCAGGTCAGCTCCCCCATCGGGCCAAACGAGACGGCGATCGTCTTCGATGACGCGTTCGAGGCGGTGGCTGACACCAATACCCTCGGCGACACCAGGCCGACCGAGATCAAGATCCGCGGCATGCGCCACAAGGACAGCGATCCGAACTACTACGACGTTGAACTCAGGCGCCTGCGGGAGGGGTACGACCAGGACATCCGGTGGCGCTTCGAGAAAGGGGACATGGAGCATCTGGCGGTCTTCGCCTTGGCGCCGATCCCGATCCTCATCGAACTGGGCCGGCTGATCTCCGACATCTCGAGCGCCACCGTCTACCAGGCGCATCGGGAGCCGCGGCAACATTGGAGCTGGTGGGACGATGGTGCCGAGATCGATTTTTCAGTCGTGCGTTCGACCAAGAACTCGGAGGCCAAGAGGGTTGCCTTGAAACTGGAAGTGACCTCGGAGATCGTCGACGAACGCATCATGGCGGCCGTGGGCGAGGGGGTTCCGATCTGGTCGATCCGCTCCTCGAGCTTCGGAACGAGCGTCATGCGCAACAAGACCGATCTCGGAAAATTCCGGCAGCTTGCAGGGCAGGTTCTCGACGATATCAAGAACGCCTACGGGTCGGATGTCGAGGTCCTGGTGTTTCCTGCCATTCCGAACTCCGGCGCTGTCGAGTTCGGTCGGGTCTGGCAACCGAAGGCACATCCCTCTCTGTCTGTCTTTGACGAGGCCGGGGCGCAGGGCTTTAAGCGCCGTCTCTCCATCCTGAGGGAAGGCGCCAGCCCGCACGCCGTAGCCGTGCAGGTAGATGCGGAGTAGGAGATCGCGCTTCACTGGACGCGCCTGCGAAGCCGCCACAGACGCCGAGCAAGGGTAGCGGCGCTTACGAGCGCAAGGGCATCGAGCGCGAAGCTCCGGGCAACGGCAGCGCTGGAGAGATCACCCGAGATCGGCAGCCATGGGCGCGGAAGCAGAGTGCAGAGGAGGGGAAGGGCGATGCCGGCGACGGGCAGCGCCCAGAATGCAATGCTGCGAGGCACGTCAGTAGCCGAGCCAGCGAAGGACGTCACCCGCATCGTAGACCTCCCGATCGCCGCACTCCTGCAGAAACGCGGCGACGCCTTCTGGCACTGGCACGCCGTGCGCCTTGAGCTCGCGAAGGGCTCTTTCCTTCGTGATGGTCTCGCCCTCGGCGCTCTCGAGGTAGGTCATCATCTTCTTTACCGCTCCAGTCGATCCGCAGCCCATTCGGCCGCTGCGGCCCATCCGGGCGCACCCCGCGAGAGCTCGGATTCCATCAGCCGCCGAGCGGCCGCAGCGTCGTTCATCACCATGCGTCGCAGCCTTCGCTCTTGCGGGTGAAGGCGCGCAGGCCCGGGCTGAAGCCGCCGAAGGAGGAAGTGGTCTCGGAAACGGCCCGCCAGCACGTCGGCCGAAGGAAGCAGGCACGAGTAATAGAGAAGCACCGCGCTCCAGATCAGCGCGGTCTGTGCCCCGAGTGGCAGGGCGCGGAACAGAAGCCGCAGGCCCTCTTCCGTGTCCTGCAGTCAACACGTCAGCCATGAGCTGGCTCCTTCAACTCGGGAATGGGGGCGAGGGCTGCATGAAGCGTCTCGCGGAGGGATTGGGCGCTGTAGTCGGTCGGCAGCTCCATCCACGGGATTCCGGCAGAGGCGCAGGCCCGGCGTTTGATGGCGTCACGGCCGAGCGCGTCGCGACGGTCGCGGCGGGTGCGGCCGTAGTGACCGCGGCCCTGATACTCGATCACGAGAAGCGGCCTGAAATCGGCATCGACAAGAAGGAAGTCGGCGCGCTTCGCATTGATCCGCCAGAATGCCTTCTGGCTGCGGACTGCCAGAAACTCCCCGTAGGAGACCTGGCAGAGGAGCCGCGGCCGGGGCTCCGGCAGTGAGGAGATCGCCCGGCTCAGGGAGCGGAAGAGGCGTTGCTCCGTCCGGTTCAGGACCGGCCGCGCCGTGTAGGAGGTCTCGAACCTGATCCGGAGAACTGCCAGAACCAGGACAAGCGCCACGAGGAGGGCGAGGGCGAGCCAGATCCCCGTGGGGATCTGGCCGTCCGAAAGGAGAACCGAAGCGGGCTCGAACCCGTCCACCTCAGCATCCTTTCTCGAACTTCACCTTCTCGAGCTGACCGATGCGCTGCGCGATCAGCATGGCGTCGTTCACGTCCTTGAGCTGCTGAGTGCTCGACTCCCGGCCGGCCACCGCGCTAAGGGCCGAGCGCCCGGCATCGGTGGCAAGGCCCACGTTGCGCAGGCCGGTGGCCGATCCTGCGTTCATCATGGCCGATCCGCCGATGACCGTGGCACCCACATCCACGAGCCCGCCGATCATGGCCGACTGGCGCTGCCGCGCCCGCTGCTCGCGCTCAACCTCGGCATAACGCGCATAGAGGTTGCCGAGCCGCTGGTTGACGACCGGACAGCTCAGCGCATAGTCGTCCTTGGAGGGCGGCTGCGTGGCGGTCATGAGACCCTGCATTCCGGTGCCCGCCGTCACCATGTCGGTCGCGGTGCCGCCGGTCACGCAACCGGAGAGCGTCAGCGCCGCCGCCAGAGCGATCACGGTCTTAGCAATCTTCGTCATTCCTTCACCTTACTCGTTGATTATATTACATAATTCTCATTATCGGCTCGACGGTTGTAAGCGCAAAGTAGAATTGTCGCATCCAAGCAAAGTAGAACTGTCGCCTCTTCCTGTCGGGACATATGGTAGGATCGGCGGCATGGGATGGGTGCTGATGATGTCGAGCGCGAACTGAACCGCATCGTAGATCCTGTCGAAGGTGCTCGATCGGAGGATGACGACGACGGAAGCCTCGGTTCTGTCTGGCGATCGGCCCGCGTCAGGTGCAGTCTTCTGTTGTCGTCGGTTGCGCGAGGTTCGGCTCGGCGGCATCGCGGCACGTGGTTGCGCGGGCGACCGTCGAACCATCCGCCTCTCGCCGGGATTTCGGGATCCTTGTCGTCTGGCCCTCGTGCGGGAGACCTACGTCGATTTCGGCCCCACGTTCTCGTCCGAGAAGTCTGGCTCGAGCGCGTTCGGCCTGTCATGTGTCTCTGGGATGATCTTCTGCGTGAATGTGTACTGTTGCGATGGACTGGGCTCTGTCTGTCGCGTAATACAGTCGCCGATGGGTATCGA